>JAFGRF010000100.1 GCA_016935295.1 Caldifarciminota bacterium
ATGCAGTAACCTCGACTCAGAGCCTTGCTTGGGACGACTTCTTCCCGGGTCAGACGGCCAGTCAGGAGATTGGGACGTTGGGATGGTGGACAGTCGGTGGAGATGTGACCCAGTCCGCTTCAGTCGCCGATCATCCCGGCGTCGTAACGCTCACGGCCGGAGACACTGCCGACTCGACCCACTACATGCATCTCGGGGGAGACAGCGGCGCCAACGGGTCCTTCGTCGGCTTGGACACCGCGACGGATTGGGAGGTGATCTTCGTCTTCAAGACGGTTGAGTCGATCGCAGAGACCAAGTTCACGGTTGGTCTAGTGGATGATGCCGCAGGAGATCCGGCCGATGCCGGTCTGTGGGTCCGGTATTGGAATTCGACCGGCTGCACAAGCAATGGAACCGATACCCAGTGGGTCTTTGAGAACTGTTCAGCGGGAGGGTGCTCCACGCAATCCGGGCCACCTGTCGAACCGGATTCCTGGTACACTCTGCGCATCCGGAATGATGGCGAGGCGGGAACGATCAAGTACGCCATGAGGACGGAGGGAGGACCCTGGAGTACGGAAGTGCAGGTTTCCACGAACGCGCCCGACACGGCGCTGCTACCGATGCTAAAGGTGATGCAGTGCGGATCACAAACGCGCGGTCTCCAGGTCGATGCCTATGGTCACACCCTAAGGAGTTTGTCAAGATGAGGCTCCTTGCTACGTGGATGATTTGCGCCGCCTGCTGCTTCGGCGGGCAATCGCTCAGCCTGACGGCGGGCAAGACGGGTACGTCCAGTATCCCGGTATCCGCTCCGTGGACCGATCTGGGGAGCGTATACATCGAGTTGCGGCTGCACGGAGTGAGCTGTTCAGCGGACAACTCCCCAATCTGGCGGTTTGGCAAGAGCGGATCGGGCTCGCTTCAAGTGCGCTGCGACGCAAATGGCAACATCGACGTCATCGACTGGACGGTGAGCCAGACCACCTCAGCCTCGCCGAGCGGGCCGGACATACTGGTTCGGGCCGGTCGGAACATATCGACTGGGCTGCTATTCATCGAAGTGTGGAATGTGGACGGGTCCGGCTATGCCGTTGGGACAAACACCCACGGAGCCACCGGCACGGCGAACTGGGGGGGGGGCTCTGTAGATATTGGGTACGCCAACACCAACGTCCACGTTGCTTTCGCCCGGATTCTTGAGGGGACGATCGGGCTAGCCAGCCCGCCTCCGGCGATTGTGGACGACGGTGATCTGGGCGACTGGGAACTGGAAGGGGACACCACCGACGATAGTCCCAACGAGATGGACCTGTCGATTTCCGGCGTCTCATACACGGGCACTCCCACGTACAACCCGGTTGCCGTGGCAGAGGTGGATGGACAGGCATCTTGGACAAGCCGCCCGACCGTGCGGGCGGGATTCCCGGCAACCTTGACCGGCAAGAACAGCATCAACTTCAACGAAGATAATCAGACACTCTCCCATTTCTGGACTCAGTTGAGCGGCCCAACGACGCTTGTGTGGGACGATCGCACCGCTGCCTCGCCGGAGATTCGTGGAACGCTGTTCGGTCAGTATACAGTCAAGCTCACTGTGACCGATTCGGCTGGGCTGTCGGGAAGCTCAACATTGACCATCGGTGCCATTCCAACTGACGACAACGGAGTAGTGATCCATTCCGACCCGTTGATCTATCAAGTGTTTGGCCCGCTGACTCGGCACGGCACATCGCCCTGGCCCTACATTGATGAACGCCATGAGGCATTCGCGGAGCATTTCTACGCTGACAGTCCAGGGTTCACCGAGTGGGAAGACGACTGGGATGATGCGCTCGGTGGGACCATTGCGGTTACCGAGAACTCCGCCATCGTCACGGGTACGGGTACGGACTTCCAGAACGACTTCTGCTCTGGTGGAACGTCGCCAGACGCCGACTCCGCCTTCATCATTTGGTACGACACCGGACAAGGCAGTTATGGGCGGCGGTACTACACAATCACCTCGTGCGATTCGGCGACGCAGGTTACGCTGACGGCTCAGTACAAGACCACCGGCAGCGATTCAGGTCTGAACTACTCGCGATGGGGATGTCGAAGTTGTTTGCTGGGGGCGAGCGACAACGCCAACTACTACGACAACGTGCTGGCTCAGTACTCGATGTACTATCGCTCGGGGTTCACGGACTTCCTCACGCGGGCACGGGAGATGGCGAGCCGAAATTGGCGCGGGCCGGTCAGCGACGAGGGCCGGATGCGCTACTTCGGTGGCGACACTCCACCACAAGACGGCTCGAAGCTGTCGGCGAATCGCATTTGGGCCTTCTATGGAACGCTCTGGTGGATGTACGAGAGCGACCAGGGAGAGACGGCATGGAACTGGATGGAAGCGGCCATTGACGACTGGCTAAACGACGGAGGAACCAGTGTTGGCGATGTCCGGGAGGTCGGCTACCGCACCGGTTATGTCGGGCTCGCCGCCCTGCTCGATGCGGGCGATGCCGAAAAGCAGGCGGAGTACGAGGCCGATTCCGACGATGTGATTACGGTCGCGTGGCTGGCGCGGCTTCAGCCGGGAGGCCACTACCAATACAGCGCCTCTGGTTACACCGAGGGCTGGTGTGGCACCGGCGTCGCTGTCACCAATGGGTCCACCTCGGTGACCGGCAACGGAACGAGCGGTTGCTGGCCGGGGAGCCAGTCGAATGGAACGAACTACCTGCTCATTGACGGGGACTCGCTTGCGTACAGGATTTCGAGCGGCAACTCGACAAGTTTGACGCTGACGGCCCCTTATGAGGGCGCGACGCAGTCGGACATAGGCTACCAGATGATTAATCTGGTCGGCCTCGGCGTACAACCCTTCCTGCAAGGCAATGGGATGGCAGGTGTGAACTTCGCCTACGAAGCCAGCGGAAACGAGGACTTTGAGGACATCCTGCCCGCCGTGATGGACTGGACCATCTCGACCGGTGTTGATCCCTCGACGCGCGGACTCTACTACGCGGCGGAGTTCAACAACTGCGAGGCGGAGACTACACGGCCCACCGAATACGCTGGCGAGAAGTGTGTCAGCGGCATTGGGGGTGCTCGGCTGTACTCCTGCGAGGTGATGCGCGCCTTCAGCGCACGCTATCTGATGGATGGGGATCCCTCCACGCTGGCGGCGGGGGACAACCTGGTCTCAGCCACATTTGGCGCTCTGGGCGGACCTGGAACCGATGGGAGCTACGCCTTTGAACTTTCCAACTCAGGCACCATCGACGCCGACAAGGCAAAGAACTTCGGCTTCTGCTTCGGGGCGGGCAACGCGCCGTCGTGGTTGGGAGCGCGGCTCGGCGGCGCCGAGACAAGGCCGTTGATTACGGTGCAGCAAGGATTCAGGCTCGCGGACGTGCCAGGGGCAACGACTGCTGTATTCACTGTCACATCCCCTGCTGGCGAGACGACCGAGGTAGGATGCGCCACGTCCCCCTGCGACCTCAGCAGCGCTGTTGACTACCGACTTGGTGAACACATCCTGACAGTAACTTACCTGGATGGCGCCGATAAGGTATTGGCTGTAAGTGATCCGCAGCTTCTGAGAGTGCGTTGAGGGCCGCGACTCTCCGGGTTCACAATCGTCTGTCCTCGCGGGATGGGGGCCTATCCCAGCTTGGTCCCCGTCTCGACTGCCTCCCGGGACCTTTCAGTTAGCAACTCCCGGACGCACCGGGGACAACGCTGGCATGCCCGGTCATTCTCGGGTGAACCGGATCGGAACCAACGTCAGAAGGGCCTTCGGGACCTTCTCGGGAACTGCCTGCCTTCCGTCGGCACAGCCGGTCTGACCACCGCCGAGATTGCCGCGTGCTCACGGTTGCGGCGTTCGAGCCCGAGAGATTCTTGCCACCATGCTACAATCCCCCCAATGAACCGCGGGGCGAAGTGGCTCTGGACTCTGGTTCTTGTCGGGTTCGGCATTCGCCTGGCGGTCATGATCGGCCTGGAGACGTACCGATTTGACGACGACTTTTCATTTGGTTTTGAAGCCGGTCGCATCGCCAGATCAATGGTTCTGGGACAAGGATTCAGCTCTCCGTTCTACGGACCCACCGGCCCGACAGCGATTCTCCCTCCCGTATTTCCAGCTCTCCTGGCGTTGATCTTCTCCCAGTTCGGTGTCTACACCGTAGCATCTGCCGCGGTCTTCGTCACCCTGAACTCAGGAATCTCGGCGCTGACCTGCATCCCGCTCTTCTATCTCACGCGAAGGGTCTTCGACGTACCCACAGCTTGGCTGTCAACCAGTGCCTTTGCGCTGCATCCATCAGCAATCTGGTATTCGGTCAACATGGTCTGGGATACGACGTTGTTTACACTGATGGCCGTCTGCTTGCTCCTTGGGTTGTACAGCATGAGGGACAGCTTCACTTGGAAGTCGGCCGTCTGGTTCGGACTGGGTATGGGTATTGCGACGCTGACGAAGACTCTGATACTCACTCTCTTGCCGGTGGCCGGTTTCTGGTTGTGGCTCCGCGCGGCCGGACCAAAGAAAGAGACAGTCCTGCGACTCGGCTTAACGTGCGCCTGCATTCTCGCGGTGTTACTCCCGTGGACGATGCGGAACTTCCTCGTGCTGGGCAAGCCAGTATTGCGCTCCAATCTCGGGCTGGAGCTCAATATCGGCAACAACGACTACGTCTGGACCTCGCTGATATCAGAAGATGTGAGTGACCGGATCCTCTATCGTAGCCCGCTCTACCACCCCACAAACAAAGACCAGGAACGGAAGCTGGCGGAGATGGGTGAAATCGCCTATATGCGGTGGTCCGAGGAACACGCTTTGGCCTATATTCGAACCCACCCGACTCGGTTTCTCCGACTAACGGCGGCACGCATATTTGGGCTGTGGCTCGGGCCGCTCGGCAGGGCGAATGAGTGGAACAACCAAGTGCGCGTAGGATTCTCGCTGGCTGGGATTAAAGCGGCCCTGATGGTTCTGCCGCTCCCGTTCGCTGCGGTCGGGATCTACTTGGCTGCGCGCTCCAAGAAGGAGATCTTCCCGCTGCTGGGCTTCCTCACTCTTGGGCCCGGTGTGTACTACCTCACCCATGTCGCGCCCCGGTATCGCTTCCCCTTCGACCCGATCCTGCTGATGCTTGGAGCTTTCGCTGTTCGGATGGCGATCGCGCGCTATCGTCGGCGCGCCGCAGCCGTGGCTGCTTGACCGATCGCCGTCGTCGCCTCTCTCTCCGGAGGCTATACTCGATAGAGACGATGCGCTGGACTCCGAAGTTGTTATTGGCTTTGCTGATCGCAGGCATCGGGGGCTATCGATGCTGGGCGCAGAGCTCGCCGATCGCGATCGCCGCCGTTCGGGACCTGCCCGAGTGGATGGCCGCGCCGGTTGTGCAGGCGAACCTGCCGGTGGTCCTCGATGGCTCCAGGAGCCGAGCGTCCCGGCGTTCCGGAAGGCTGCAGTACGCCTGGGCACAGGTCAGTGGTCCGTCTGTTCTGAAGTGGTCAGATCCGCACAGTGCTCGGCCCGAGATATCCGGCATGTTGTTCGGGGAGTACACGGTACGCCTGACGGTGACGGATTCCAGGAAGCTCACCGCGGCTACCGAGCTGGTCTTTGGCGCTGTTGAAACCGATGCGCGGGGTCTAATCCGGAATGAAGACCCCAACATCGCTCTTGTGTTCGGGCCATTGACGCCGCTTGGAACGTCGCCATGGCCTTATCTCGATGAACGTCACCAGGCATTTGCCGACTACTTCGGCAACAAGCTGCTCGTCGACCCGGACCTGCAAGAGGAGTGGAACGACGAGTTGGCCGGCTCGATCCGCGTTGACAATGGTTCACCGAACGTACTGGGTGAGGGAACTCGCTTCCAGACCGACTTCTGTGGAGGCGAGGGCAACACACGACCGACCGGCGCTCGGCTGGTTGTCTGGTATCCTCTTCCCGACGGCGGAA
>JAFGRF010000101.1 GCA_016935295.1 Caldifarciminota bacterium
GCGGAAGTTGCGGCTGAGGACCACGTCGCTGATGCCGCCCCGCTGCTCCAGGAAGAGGTAGCCGCTGTGCGCCGCCTTCTGGTTCACGAACACGCCGATGAGTGCGACGACCAGTCCGAAGTGCTGGATCGCGCTCGTCCAGAAGCGACGCGGGACGGCAATGACCGCTGCCAGCAGGCTCGAGAGCGCCACGATTCCGGCCCCGGCCACGTACCATCCGGAACCGACGAGCCGTTGTACCGATTCCGGCCCGAACAGGCACGCGACTGCGGCAAACAAGACAAGCGCCGAGGCGAGCAAAGGCCCGCCCCGGCGCAGAAGGCTGATCAGCAAGCGGCTACTTCAGCACGAGTTTGCGCACCAGCCGGTCCCGGCTTCCCTGGAGGACGACGAGGTACGTGCCGGCGACCAGCCGCTTGCCCTCGCGGTCAAGCGGCCGCCAGGAGAAGGGCGCGTTCGACTTCGGCACGGCAATCCTCGCCACCAGCCTGCCGGCGCAGTCCAAGACTCGAAGCGACGGGTGCATGCCGCTGGGGACCGATGCGCGGATGCTGACTTCACTGCCGGCAACTGTGGGTCCCACGAAAAGCGCAGGGCGCACGGGACGAAACGTTTCCTCGCTGACCCCGGGCATCTGCGACGTGGTCAGGACGACTAACGTGTTGGGTCCGTGTCAACGTTGCCCTGAAGGCCGGCGACGTACAGCTTCAAGTCGCCCACGGCCGGGTCAGGTTCCTGCCAGTTGAACGTGCACGAGTCCTGATTCTCACTCGAAAGATGCACACCGTTGGTTTCGCCGTAGGCGCTGTAGACTTCGGTCTGATATCCGGCCGTAATGGTGCCGGCGTTGGTCGAACCCGAGCCGACTCGGACCGACGCGTTGAAATTGTTTATGGTCAGGCCGCCGCGATGGACGACGCTGACGATGTAGGACTGCCCGGCCTCGTAGGCAGCGGGAAAGCCGACGATTTCGATGGTGCCCCCAGACGAACCGTGGCATGCGCCGGCGCAGGTGCCGAACGTACCGGGCGCGCCGGAGTACCCGATGACGAAAGGGGGGGCCAGGGCGACTGCTGCAAACAGCGCCAGGGTCCCCGCGACCAGGGCTCGATTCACCAACGACCTCCTTTGCCAAGCCCGCGACAGAGGCGGACGCGGCAGGTTGTACGCCTCAATCTGAGGACGTATTGATTTTACAGGATGGCCGTCTCACGGTCAAGCCGGCGGGTTCGAGTCCATCCCCCTTCGGCGCTGTCGACGCCGTCAAGGTAATGACACACTTCACCGGTCGTCTCAAAGCCGCTTTTCAGGCAGAAGCGAATACAAGAGAAAACGCCCCGCTCGCACCAAGTCCGATGGGTTGACGACGTCGCCAGCATAGACTCTTGATTTCGGGGGCGAGGCGACTAGTTTGTAGTCTCATCCCGTAAATGGAGGCAGCGATTTGAATTTTCAGGTGTTTGCCAAAGAGCATTGCGAGCTCTGCAAGAAGGCCCAGGAGGTGCTCCACCGGGCCGGAGTCTCGCCCGAGGTCAGGTACGTCGAAGGCGCCGCAGCCACGCCCGAGAATCTGGCCGACTTCGCATGGTATGACTGGACCGATACCCCGCCGCTGGTCGTCGCGACCGAAGGGGACAAGATCCTCGGTCGCTGGGTGGGGTCCGACATCAAGACCGCCTGGCTGCCCGAAGTCCGCCGCTGGCTGGCCGAACACCGGTCGGCGTGAACCGAAACCGGCCGGGCCGGGTCGAATAAGGCGGAGGTAACCATGGACGAAAAAGAGAGCGAAAAGGGAAACATCGACCCGGTCTGCGGTATGACGGTCACTAAGGAAGATGCCGCCTGCAGCTACGAGCACAAGGGCAAGACGTACTACTTCTGCGCCGAGAGCTGCAGGGACCAGTTTGTGTCTGCGCCGGACAACTACACGACTATCCCGCCGAACAAGTAAGTGCGCTGGAGCACTGGTCCGGCCATAAGCCTGGCGGCGGCGCGAAAGCGCCGCCGCATGTTTGCGCCGGGCGTACTGTTCCTGCAATGTCTCAGGCCCGCCCCGGCGGGGCTGGAAGGTGCGCCCCTTTGATCACTCGCTCTTCTCCTCGGCAGGTGGGAAAACGGTTTCGTACAGGACGATGACCTTCTTCACCGCGAATGCAGTTGCCCGTGACGATATGGTCGCGCCCGAGACCGCGTCGACGTCCTTGCTGGCCGTAGTCGGACTCTCGCCGGTCTTGCCGATGAACTGATCGAGGAACCGGCGGGTAGCTATGGACCGGCAGCGCTGGTCGACGTAGGACATCACCGCCAGGTTCGTAACCTTACCCGTCATGTCAAGAGCGACGATGTGCTTCATCGGGCCCCAGATACGGGTTGGACTTCGATGAGCGCCACGCCGGTCTTCCTGCCGTCCTTCATCGCGAAGTAGAACGTCAGGCTGTCCGCGACTCTGCTGTCTTCCTCGGTGGTCAGGGACTTGTAGAGCGTCCACTTGCCACCGAGCCGCGCCTTGGCCGACTCCGCCTGTGCGGGCGTCAGCACGTGCACCTCGGACGTCACCTGGACCGGGTCCGGGAACATCTGCTTCAGTGCTTTGTCCTGAGTCAGCACCACTACACCGAACGCCGTCCGCACCGGTACCAGCGCCAGGAACACCGTGAAAATCGCGAGCCCTGTCTTCATCACAACTCCTTGTTCCCCTGTTTCGATCCAGCCTGGCGGGCGGCGTTCTCAAGCGTCGAGTCGACCGCGCCGGCCAGCCCCGCGGACGTAATCGCCTTCATGCTGTCGTCTATCAGCAGCGCCTCGAAATGGTCCGTGCTGTCGGCGAGACTCAGCGCCTCGGGCCCGAGGATGAACAGCACCTTGGAAAGACCCTGGGCGAGCAGCGGGTCGCGCATCAGCACCGTCGTGCTGCAGAAGCCGCGCGCGGGCCAGCCGGTGTGCGGGTTCAGGATGTGGCAGTAGCGGACGCTGTCCGGTCCCCAGAAGAACCGCTCGTAGTCGCCGGAACTGACCGCGGCCAGATTGTGTAGCTTCACGACGCCGACGATGCCCTCGCCTCTCGGGCTGCGGATTCCGACTCTCCAATCCTGACTGCCCTTGCGGCCGATGGCGTAGACGTCACCGCCGAGGTCGATCAGCGCCGAATCGACTCCCGCCTTGCGCAGCACCCGCGCAGCCTCGGCCAGCCCGTACCCTTTGGCGATGCCGCCGAGGTCGACGCGGGTCTCCGGGTTCCTCTTCGTCACCCGACCGCTGTCGATGACGAGGTTCTGGTACCCGACGAACTCCAGGCACGAGTCAATCTGCCGCTGCTCGGGCAGGGCCGGGCTGACGTCGTAGAAGCCCCAGAGCCGCACCAGAGGCTCGACCGTCACGTCGAACGCGCCGCCCGAAAGGGTGCTGATGCGCCGTGCTGCTTCGAGGACGTAGATGACTTCCGGGTCGGTAATCGCTACGTTCCGCTCGTTGAATGCGTAGAGCGGGCTCGTGCTGTCGAGGTGATTGAACTTGCTGCTGATCTGCTCGAGCCGGGCAAACGTCGAGTCGAGACCGGCCGCCGCATTCGGGCCCGGCGCGAATACCGAAATCGTCGCGTAGGTATCCATCAAGAGGCTTGTCCGCTTCTGCACGGGCGGAGCGCCCGGACGGCACGACAGTGTCGCCAGTATCGCCAGCCCCGCCAGAAGCAGGTCCGTTCGCCTGCTCATCTTCAGACCTCCCTGGCTCCGCCTCACTGGCTGTTCTCGAACGCGGCGACCTGTTCTGCCAGCCGGAACATGTTGGCAATTACGTCGCCGGGAAGATGGATGGTCCGGTAGAACCAGCCTTTGCGACTGCTGCTCGTACGAAGCAGTCCCCGAACGTACTGCTGGAACTGCGGGAAGTACGACCACGACAGACCGAGCGAGCGCGCCAGACGGCCGGGCTCCACATGTAAGATACGCAGCGGTCGAAGCAGTTTCTCCAGGCCGGATGCCACCTCACTCGGCGGAGTGGTCTGGGATAGGAGCGCGGTGGCGAAGAAGAGCAAGAGAATGCGCGCCGTGAATATCGCACCCGCGTGCAGCCCCTGGTCGGTGACGCGCAGCGGCCCGGCGGAGAAGAAAATCCTGCCCCAGGGAGAGAAGACTACGGGAAGCAGCAGCGACATCACGAGCAACGCCCAGACCCGTTTGAGCCCGGCAGCGAGCCGGTTCGGCCCGATCCGGCCAAGGGCCGCGAGCATCGCCAGCAGACCGAACACCGCGAGGTACAGACGAAAGCCGGAGAAGACCACGACCACCAGACCGACGACGACGACGGCAGCAATCTTGATTTCCGGTTGCAGTCGACTGAGGAAGGAGGGGGGGGCGAGATTCGACGAATCGAGGACTCGAGTGTCCGGTACCAGACCCCTGGAGTCCTTGACCCCAGGAATCCCGTCTCCTGCCTCCAGGCTCCGCACCGCCTGCACCGCAATCATGCCGGTCAGTATGCCTGTCACCACAGCGGCGAGGCAAAGCCACGGCCACAGCCACAACACACCGCTGCTGCGGATGAACAACAGGTAGACCAAAGCCACCTGGGTCGCGATGTGGCCGACCGCGCCGCCCACGCTGATGCCGATGAGACTGAATGAGAACTGCCCACGGCCCGAAACCCGGAAGAGCAACACCATCACCAGGGCGCTCACCACGCCCCCGGAGAACGAGAGCACAAACGTCGGCGTCAGAAACGTGCCCAGTACCATCGAGCTGATGAGGGTACGCAGCACCGCGAGCTGGATCGCGCTGCTCGGGCCGATGTACACCAGGGCGATGACAGTAATAATGTTGGCAAGGCCGAGCCGGACACCGGGTAGCGGGTGCGGAAAGAGCGACTCGGCGACCTGGAGCACCGCCGCGCACGCCACCAACATCGACAGCCGCACCACCGAGCCGTGGTCCTCGGGACCTTCTGGCGGAATCGTGGACGTCGGTTTCGTCATGCTTGTTGTCCCTCAGGGGCGACCGCTCCAAGCGCGAATGACGAAGCACGAAACCCGATTGAAGCTCGAATGCAGCAAATGACGAAGTGGGCGATTCGGGTTTGAATCGTCATTGGCCGCAACGGCCCTGTCGGACAGCGCGAGCTTCGGGCTTCGAGCTTCCCTTCAGTATGACTCCGCATGTTGTCCGCTCTCGTCATTCGGACTTCGGGTTTCAGTCGTCATTCGTGTTTCGGGTTTCGAGCTTCCCCCTCAGTAGGCTTCGGCATCATAGTCCTTGGACTTGCCTTTCACCTCAATCAGCACGCGGTTGGGAACGCAGATTATCGACCGCCCCGGCGTCCGCACCCAGCCGGCGTGCTTGCAGACGCCCTTCGGGCAGTCGGACTCGGCCACGCGGATAGCGCCGTTGCGGATCTCGACCCTCATGTGGGGTCTGGCCTTGTCGCCGATCAAGATGGTCTGGTCGCGGTCGAGCTGGTACACCCCGACCAGCCGGTTGTCCTGGTAGACCAGCGCCTCCCGCGGTCCGCGTGCAGCGTGCCACGACCTGAGCAGGGCCCAGCCGGGCAGCGCCAGGAGCGCTGCAACAAGCAGGACGTCGAGGACGGTAAGTCGTGCTATTTGCCGTTTCGTCAAGACCAGAAGTCTAGACCGATTCGGGCGTGAAGGCAACCGACGACACCCGAAGCCGAGCGACCCAGGTCGCGCGGCTTCCTGGTATTCCGCCCACATGTTGCCGGAATCCGCCGATGCCGTGCCTCGGCTTCGGTGTGCCGGCCGTCTTGACCGCTATTGCAGCGGGGCTAGACTGGCCTCCACATGAAGATCTGGCACAGAGAGCTGGCTGCCGGCCGGTGGTTCGAGTTGAGCTACGACGAACAAATGGGCAATGTCGGCAGCGAGGTCGAACGCGCCTTGAACTGGCAGCAACGGGGCAACTCCGAGTACTGCCGGAGAGCAGTGGAACGAGCCTTCGAGTTACTCGACCTGACCATCGCCGATGCCCGGAACAGTGGACGGCACAGCGAATTGACCCGCTTGCGCGAAGCCCTGGCCGATTACTTCGTCGGAGAAAACCAACTCGGATTCACGCCCGCCCGCTGGCGGAGTTACTTTCTGACATTCGCGCTGGCCGCCCGCGCCGGGCGCTAGGGCGCTGCGGAGGCGGACAGAGCAGAAGCGACAAAGGAAGCGGCCGGGGAAGGCAGCTTTCCCCGGCCGCTGTGGGCTGGTCCGCTTACGGCAGCGGGGCGGCGACGTTGAATACGTCGGTGCGGATGGCCTGCAGCACGGCCTCGGTCAGGCCGCGGGCCGTCCACTTCGCGATGAGCGTCGCGGCTTCGATGGCGAGC
>JAFGRF010000102.1 GCA_016935295.1 Caldifarciminota bacterium
ACGGCTTGCCGGTGGCTACCACCTCGCGGCAGAGGGCTTCGGTCTTGCCACCCGGGGCGGCGTAGGCTACGAATACGCGCTCGGCCAGTGACACGACAAGCCGATTGCGGACTTCGGCAAGCTTCTTGGTCATCCTGCGCTGCCCGGGCGGAAACGGCGACACGACCAACAGACGGCCGTCCTCGATTGCCTGCTTCTGTGGGCGCGTGAACCGCATCTTCTCGATGCTCCGGGCCGGGCACCAGACTATCGGCCCCTTGCCGCGCAACAGGATATCTAGGCACTCCTTGTCCATCGGTGCGTGAAACCCACTGACCACGCCAACCTCTCGGTCTCGCAGCTCCTTGGCAAAGTCAAACAGCTTCAGAATTACCTCGCCCGGGCACTTGATGGAGCAGAAGAGAGCTGTCTTCCCCACGCGGAGCAGGCCCTGGTCGCCTATCGCGGCCAGCTGCACCCCCAGCGGGGGCTCAACGCTATTCCACTGTCGGTCGGTTGGATTCACGCCACCCTGCGCGGCCGATTCTCAGCGTGGAGTACCAGCGCCGCCTGCTTCACTCCGCAACCGTTCCAGCAACTCCGGAGTAGGCGCCTTAGCCCGGCCTATCCAGTCGTACTCGTGCACCTCGACTATCGCCTTGGCGATTTGCCCCGGTTTGGCCGCCCAGAACCCACTACCCGGCTTACCGGCATCCTTGCGGATGACGATAGCAGTCAGCGAGGGGAAATCCTTGTGCCTGCAGTAGAGTGCTACATGGTCTAGAATATGCGCCAAGCCGTGCGCCGGAACGCCTACGAGTTTGCCGAGCGTCTTGTAGGTCAATAACTGACGGTTTGATGCTGCCCAGATGAGTACCGACCAAACCTGCATTGCGCGTTCATGGTCTTTCATTACTTCCTCCTAGAAACACTGCGGCCAACGCCGAACATGTTCTACGTCTTCTTCCTTCCCTGCCCCTTTTCCCATGCGGTACTTGATGTCGTAGTTGGTGGTGAAGTCTGGCTCCTCATCCAAGAACCCGAAGCCCGACACGGAGACTAACCTATGGTGGCCACCCGGCCGAGTATAATGCCGTTTTGCGCTACCTTGGCATACTGCGGAGTACCAGCCCGGAAGCGGACGCTGCCGACCGCGACCCAGTGGAAGCCACCCACCCTCAGTCGCCTCAGGCTCGACGCACTACTGTCAAGCCAAGCAGTCAACCAGTTCTTCTTGCGAATCACGTCATCCACATCATGGGTCGACGCAGGATGCACCTCGACATACGCTACACAATCGGGCCGGCCCTGCGTACCGTAGCCAACGGCGTAGTCCCACTGCGGCTGGCCGCGGTATCTGGGCGAAAGCTGGACTTCGAGATTGACACTGCCGCGCCAGCGAACCTGCGCGGTCTTCGTCCTCACGCACGAGCGATGTGCGCCACCCAGCCCCCTGAGACCCGAGCAGTACCCACCGGCGATTTCGGTCGTAGCGCGGACCGCGGCCTCGAACGTCACGCTTTCCCCCGCCGCTCGGCTTGGGCGACGACCTTGGCAACGATCTCCGCGATCCGCCCACTGAACTCACTCAGCCCGCCCCACCCGGCTACTGCCGCGTCGGCCGAACCGGGGTCGAGTTCGGAGATGTCTGTCACGGTCGGGGAGACCGTCCGCTCCGGCGAGAAGTAGTAGGTGCGGTAGGACTTGGACAGAGCGGCTTCAGCCATCCCGCGATTCGGTGGCGTCTTGCTCAGGCAGAACATATCCAGTATGTGCTCTGCCTCAGGCTGATGCTGCTGGACGGCTCTCACGCCCCAGGCGACATCCAGGACGTGCGGCGAATGTGTCGACAGAACCACCTTGTATCCGCGGGCAAGCAGGTCCAGAACAGCCACCATCACTGCAGATATCGCCCGAGGATGCAATCCCATCTCAAGTTCTTCTATGACAACCCACTCGAAGTCTCCCCGTCGGGATACCCTCGCTGGAACCAGAAGCCAGTACAGACCCAGCAGCAGGGGGACGAACTCGCGCTGCCCGGCTGACCAGACCATGAAAGGGTACTTGGCGTCTCCGTTGACCAGCGTCAGCCGCTTCTTACCGCCAAGGTCGTCGATCGTCAGGCCGAATCCATGGAAGATCGCCTTGTCGAGAACGGTTCTGATTTCGGACCTCAGCCGGTTGCTCTTAGGGAACAGCCCGCCCTCGGCTTTCGCAAACCGCCCCTGCTCCATTAGCAGCCTGATGTTCTCGCTGAAGGCCCTTGCGACATAGGGGTCAGCCGGGCGGTACTCGCTGAACGTCCGCCACCAACCTTCCCGGTCCATCGCCAGGACGCGCTGGGCCGGGATGTAGAAGAGCCGCTCCTTGGGCTCTTGCTTGCCCGGCCTGACGCGGAGGACCTTCGTCACGTCGTAGGCGGCGCCGTTTACGGAAACGCGGCTGTCTTCGTCACCGCTGCTCCACAAGCTCTGCATGCCTTCGCCAAGATACATTCCCAGGAAGCTCGGCATGTCATTCTGCCACTGAAGCCCGTGTCTCCGAAGGTCGGATACGACCTTACGTGCATCCAGGTACAGCTTCAGGAACTGCAGAAAGATGCTCTTCCCGCTCGCTTGCGGGCCGACTAGGACGGTCAGGTCGCCAAACTCGACATTGGCCTGCCTGAGTTGCCCGACATTTCGAAGCTCAAGTGTCATGGCTCGACCTCCTTACAGTGCCTCGCAGTGAAGAGTTCGCCTGCGTACACAGTAGTACGTTCATTGCTCATTGTCCCCCGCACCGCGGCCCATTCGGTACTTGATGTCGTAGTTGATGATGAAGTCCAGCTCCTTGTCCGTGAATCCGAAGTGCTTGGCCAGCACTTGGTCTATCTCGTCTATGCGATTCTTGGAGAGCTTAGGATAGAATTCCTGGTACTCGACACGGCCAGAAGTCCTGTAGTTATACACTCGCGTACGTGAGTGTCTGTCCAGGTCGACCATGAGTTTCCGAAACGCACGCCTCAGCTCCGACAGCACGGCAGCTGCAGGGACACCAACAGGGAAATTCTCCAAGTCGTGGCTGGTAATGTCCCGGCAGTTGCCCTGCGCAACAAACCACAGGAAGAAGAGACTACTATTGAGCGTCGCGCCTACGAGGACTTGGCCCTCCGGAGAAGCGAAGAATAGGTCGCGAAGGTGGTCTTCGGAACGCGACCGGGAATCGGACTTGAACCGCGGCTCAAAGTCCATAGCGCGAATCCAAGAAACCGGGCTTCTATGGTAGTTAAGGCGGATGGACCCGCCCTTGCGTAGGTAGCCGCCTAGTGTGGGCGTATAGGTGAGTAGCTTCAGGAGCACGTCGCTCGCCACGGAACTGCCGAGGCGAGCGAACCGCAGGTACCCAGATGCGAAGGGGCTGCAAGAGTAGCAGAGACCTCCGAATAAGCCCCCACGCTCGTCTGCGAACCACTTCACATAGCTAGTAGTGTACACCGCATGGCAAGGCCGGCGCGGCTCGGCTCCGAGTATGAACGTTAGTCTATACTTGACACCCTCGAAGAGCCTAGAGGGATTGGCATCTCCGCTGTAGTGCGACAAGTGCAGCACGCCGAAGGACCCCCAAATCAACTCCTGATATGTCTCCATCCGTGCTGTCGCGAAGCCGCCGAGGGGAGCGATCATCCCGAGTCGCCCGACGGGGGCCTGCAGTGAAACCGCCCGCTCTATGACAAACGGATACAGGTTGCGGGTGGCCAGAGTATTGTACCCATGTATCCCATAGCCGGTTGACCGTAGCGTGTGCTCCACAAATGGAGGATTGCCGATGATTGCGTCGAATCCACCTGACCTGACTATGCCGTAGAACTCGATGAACCAGTGGAACGGCTTGTGCGACTCGAGCCAGTTCTCATACTCGCCGGACTTGGACTTTCTGACTTTATACTCACCGGCCAAGTGCCGGTTCAGCTCCTGCTCCAGGGCTTCGAGTCGCTTGCGCAGCGCGGCCTTGTCCTTCGCCGAAACCTCGCCCCCCAGCTCGGTTTGCTGACAGCGGAAATGAGCAGTCAGCCGTTCGACCTCACGCGCCTTCTCTTCTATGGCGCTCATCGTGTCGTCGAAGTCCAGCTTGCCCGCGACCGCGCTGCCGTCCTTGTTCTTCCCCCCGGCGAAGGCCCGCTTGACCTGCTCATAGGTCGCGTAGCCGACCAGCGTGTTTCCGGCACGGATGTTGAAGTCTATGTCAGGTAGAGGTTCAATGTCCTCGACCTGGTCTATCTGCGCCACGAGCTTCAAGAACAGCCGCAGCTTGCAGATTTCGACCGCCTCATCCATTATGTCCACGCCGTACAGGTTGTTCACTACGATGGTCTTGAGGATGAAGTAGCGCTCGTTCGCGTGTAGGGCGACCCGGGCCAGCACGTCCTTGAAGTCCTTGTACTTCTCGGGCCGGTGCTTCTTGCCTGAACTCCCCTGTTCCTCCAGCAACCCACGCATTCTCTGCAGGCAGGCCTCGTAGAGCGGCAGCAGGATGTTGAGAGCGGCGAAGAGGAATGCGCCCGACCCGACCGTCGGGTCCAGGATGGTGATGCCCTCCACCGCGTGCCAGAGCGCGCGGAGCAGGTCTGGGTCGGCATCCTCGACGATGTCCTGGGCAAACTGCCTGAGGTCGAGGTTGTGGGTGATGAGGTCGTTCACGTCCTTGACCTCGCCCTTGGCCAGCTTGTCACGCAGTTCCAGGCAACGCTGGCGGCGGGCCACGTACTCGCGCCACGTCTCGGTCGGGAGGGTCAGCCTATTGCCTTCATCGTCCAGCAACTCGGCGTCACCCAAGTTGTAGCGCTTCTCAGTCATACGGGCCTTGGGGTCGTGCATCCCCTTCTGGACGAAGCCGGGTAGTTTCGATTCGGGCAGGACCTTACCGTCACGGCCAATCACGCCCCGGCGCACCGGCTCGAAGATATAGCGGTCAGGGTTATCCCGCAGCAGCCGCCAGACCGAATGCTCCCCCTCGAAGGCCACCTTGCAGTTCTTCCTGGCGATATCGAGGATGCGGGGCACGATGGTGCTGCGGCCGATGTACTCGGTGATATCTTCCTTGGTGTAGTAGGCTCCCTTCGCCTTCTGCTCGCCGGGTTGAATGGCGTTGATGTACTTCTCGAAGATGTAACCCAGGACATCGGGGCTGATTTCCTCTCTCGCATCCGGGTGCTCAGCGTAGTAGCCTGGCGACCTCGGCTGCAGAACCCAGTCGAATTCCTCGAAGAAGCTGAAGAGCGCGCCAAACGCCGCGTCCGCTATCGGCGGCCTGCGGCGGTAGTCGCTGTCATCCTCCAGTTCTTTGTGTGGAAGGAAAATCCCGCCGTTCAGGTACGGAACCTTGCCAAGCAATCTCCGGGTCTTCGGCTCGCGGTCAGCCTCCTTCTTCGCGAAACCCTCGAAGAAGAGAGGGCACAGGTAGTCGAGATAGAACCGGTCTCTGCCGCGACCCTTGGACTCCTCCAGCTTGTTGCTGAGGTAATCGACATCCCCTTCACCCAAGAAACCCTTCTTCTGGACGAAGTAGATGAACATCAGCCGGTTGAGCATCAGTGATGCGTACCAACGCCGATGGTGCTCATCGTCAATACCCTTGATGAACTTCAGGAACTTCGCGTGTTCATCCTTGAACCGGTCGTAGAACTTCTTCGAGACCTTGTCCCGGTCAAATCCCTTACGCACTCTGCCGACGATGTCTACAACAGTGATTCCCCGTACTTCCTCGTCAAGCTCAACTACCAAGTCTCGCACGTGCTGCAGAAGAGAGTCCCCGGGCTGACCTCTGGAATACGGCTGCTCGCGGCCGACCGCCGGCTTGCCCGGTTCGCGGCGCACCCAGAGCCAGCGCTGCTCTGAACCGTCGCCATTCACGAAGACTATGATGTGTTCGTGGTAGAGCTTGCGCAGCTTTTGCTCTACATTGCGCCGGGTCGGGTAGTCCGGCATCCGGCCGTCCGGCGCCCGGCACGTAAACACCGCGAACCCGCACTTCTCGGCCACCGGCTCCAGGGTATGGGCGCATCCGTCGACCTCGACGTCGAACGGCCGGCCCCGGAAACGATCCCAACCCAACCCTTGCACGAAGAGCTCCGTCAGCTCCAGGTCGGCCAGCAACTCCCTTGCGCGCGCCATGTCCAGAGACACGCTCTAGTCCTTACTGGCCTTCAGGCCAAGCGAGCAGATGAGCTGGGGCTCGCGCGGCTCCGGCCCAGCGGCGGTCACGCACAGCCTGTCGTCATCGCGCAGGTTCATTGCCAGCTCGGCGAGCGCCTGGTCCGACGCCCCGGTGCGCAGCAACCGGTTGAGTGCGTCCTTGGCCGTCTCTCGCAGCGGCGCCCGGTAGATGTCGTCGATGACCCGCTTCAGCTCGGGTGAATCAAGCAGCGTACCCGCGACTTCGGCCTGGTAACGCTTGAGTCGCTCGTAGGTCTTGAACCGGGCGCCGGACGGGCGGCCCAGCTGTCCGCCGATGCGTTGCTCGTCGAAGACGATCTGGTCCACTCCCTGCCTGACAAGCTCGTGATGGTTCTCGGCACGACGCAAGGCAGGCGTCTCTGGCACGCACTCGGCGGCGCGCAGAATCGTGTACTGCGACTCGGTGACGCTCCTGCCCTCCTCATCAACCCAGGCCAGCGCGTCGTTCCCCTCGGCAGTCCGGGCGTACACCAGCACGCCCGGCGGTCTACCTTCGCTCGTGTCGTGCCCGCGGGCCGAGAACACGACCGGCGGCAATGCCGGGATGGTCTTGGCCAG
>JAFGRF010000103.1 GCA_016935295.1 Caldifarciminota bacterium
ACGCAGTTGATGATGCAGTTCGAGACGCAGTTGACGATACGTTTGCCGGTACTTTGTGACGAACAATGTGAGGTACAATGACGGACTGAATCAAAGGGAGAGGTCGAGGCTAGGGTTAAGGTTGGCTTCGCCCCTGTAGGAACAGCGGAGGTTGAGGCAAAGGCGGAGGTCAAGGTTGAGGCTTGGGCACGAACATCAGTGTTGATCCGTATCCATCCGTGGTTCGCGTCGGGAATCTGCGTCATCCGCGCACTCTGCGGATTGGCTGGACCCGGGCCTGGGTACTCAGGTCAGGTAGAGGTCGGTGCGGCGGTCGAGGAAGAGGTCGTTGCGGGGCGTGACTTTCTTGTCCAGCGCCTCGGCCGGGTCGATGTCGACCACGAGCAGTTCGTCGGATTCCGGACCGGCGCCGGCAAGGAGTCTGCCGTCCGGCGCGACTATCTGACTGCGGCCGTTGAAGGTCAGAGTCTTTTCGCCGAGAGTCTCCGACCCGGTGCGGTTGGCCAGCACCCAGAAGACGCGATTCTCGACGGCTCGCGTAACCGAGTTCGTGTGGGCATACTCAAGGACAAGGTTGGATGGGTGGCAGATGATCTGAGCGCCGCGCAGAGCCAGGGAGCGGGCGGCCTCGGGAAAGAAGTGGTCGAAACAGACCAGCATGCCGAGCTTCGCACCCTCACCCTTCCCTCTCCCAGAGGGAGAGGGGAAGGAGACGTCGAAGACCGGGAACGACGAGTCGCCCCGGTCGAACAGGTCTTTCTCGTCCACGAAGAGGTGAGCCTTTCGGTAGACGTTAAACTCACCTTGGGGTGTAACCATCACCGCGGAGTTGAAGATACTCTCGTCGGCTGACTGCGGCATACCCCAGACAATGACCGCTTTGCTTTTCCGGCTGAGGGCGGCCATGGCCTCGCAGGTTGGCCCGCCGGGTACCGGTTCGGAGAGCGCGGCAATCTCGGAACGTGACGCGAAGAGGTATCCGGTCGTGCAGAGCTCCGGCAGGACTATCAGGTCGGCTTCGACGCGCGATAGCGCGCGGGCGATGTGGTCGAGGTTCGCCTTGACATCGCCGTGCTTTGGAGCGAATTGGCACAACCCGACTCGCATGGGCTACGTCCGGGGTTTGAACCCTTCGCCGAGGACCTCGTAGACGTCGGTGATGATGATGAAGGCTTGCGGGTCGGCTTCGCGCACTATCTCCCGCGCCCGCGAGACTTCGCGCTTTGCCATCACCGAGAAGACCATGTCCTTTGCTTCTTTGCTGTACGCTCCGGTCGCGTTCAGCACCGTTGCCCCGCGGTTCATCCTGGAGGTGATCGCTTGGGCGACAGTCTGGGCGGAATCGGAGATGATGAACAGGGCGCGCGTATAGCTCAGGCCTTCCAGCACGAGGTCAATCGCCCGGGTCTGGAGGTAGAGGTTGAGGTAGCCGTAGAGCGCCGTTTCGAACTGGCCGAAGCAGATGCCGGCGGCGCTGATAACTACGAAGTCCACGACCAGGATCGCCGTGCCGGTCGACAGGTTGGTGTAGCGGTTGAGCACCATCCCGACTATGTCCGAGCCGCCGGTCGAGCCTCCGCCGCGGAAGACCAGGCCGAGCCCGGCTCCCAGCATGATGCCGCCGAAGATGCAGGCCAGAATCGGGTTGTCGGTGGCAGACCTGATATGGAACACGTAGGTGAATCCATCAATGAGCAGGGACGAGATGGCGATGCCCAGGAGGGACTTGACGCCGTACGACCGGCCGAACGTCTTGATGCCGATGAAGAACAACGGGATGTTGATGACTAGGATGGTCAGTCCGACCGGCGTGGCGAAGAAGTAGTTGAGAATCATCGCCACGCCGCCGGCGCCGCCCGGCACGATATGATGGGGTATCAGGAACAGGTTGTAGGCCATGGCCATGACCGCAGAGCCGACGACGATGTAGATGTTCTGGCCGAGTTCGCGCAGGATACGACGGTTCATCTGCAGAGTGTAGCCGGAGCCGGGCCGACGGTCAATTGCGCAGGACCGCTAAGAAGCCACGAAAACACGAAGGGCACGAAACGGGCAGGAGAGCATTCGCAGATTGCACCGCAAGTCCCGAACCGGAGTCTGCGCAATCTGTGGAATCTGTGGATATCTGCTTCGGTCCGGTTTCGCCCGGCCTGGTCGCGTGGACTCCATGCTGGTCGGTCGCAGGCGAGGGCGGCAATGCGTTGACCATCGCTCCATGTCCCTCTATAATCGAACCGTGCACGCCGTTGCCACTAATCGTCGGGCGTTACGCGACTACGAGGTCTTCGAGAAGCTGGAGGCTGGTATCGAGCTCTTCGGCACCGAGGTCAAGTCACTTCGGGCCGGTTCGGTCTCTCTCGATGAAGGCTACGCCGCAGTAGAGAACGGCGAGGTGTTCCTGATCGGCGTGACGATTGCGCCCTACGCGCAAGGCAACATCTTCAACCGCGACCCGAAGCGCAGGCGCCGGCTGCTGCTGCATCGACAGGAAATCCAGCGGCTGTTCGGCCGGACGACGCTGCGGGGTTTCACGCTGATACCGTTGCGTATCTACTTCAACGACCGGGGCGTTGCCAAGGTCGAGCTCGCCTTGTGCCGAGGAAGGAAGCAGTACGACCGGCGGGAGGAGTTGCGGCAGAAGGCCGCGGACCGGGACGCTCGCTCCCACGGCGGCGAAACCGGACGTCCGGCCAGGGTGAGGGTCCGGTGAACCGCGGGTCGAGCCGTAGCACCGTAGCCGTCGGACTTCTCTACCTTGCGACCGCGCTGGGCGTGGCCCGCACCGTTGATTTCGCCGGCGCCCGCCTTGAAACCGTCCTCCATGGCAAGACTGAATGCGTTCCGCTGACCTCGGTGGCCACGGCGCTGCACGGCAGGTCCTGGCGAGTGGCCGACCGGTTCGTCATGGTGCTGGCTGGTGATTCGGCAGCACCCGGGCCGGAGTACGTCTTCAGGGCTGACAGTATCCACGCGCTGTGCGACGGGCGTCGCGTCCAATTGCCGGCGGCGCCGGTGAAAGACGGCGACCGGCTGTGCATTCCGGTTGTCGCGCTCGCCCGGCTGTTTCCCAGCTCGCACGTGCCGGAGCTGCAGGCTCTGGAGACGTCACGGCAGGGCGACACACTTGTGTTTACTTTCAAGGCCAGGTGCCGTCCGGGGGAGAAGATGACCGGCTTGGGCGATTCGAAATCGAGCCTCGGGTACCACCTTGTCCTCGGCGCCCGGCCGGATTCCGGATTCGGCCCGCAGGTTGCCATTCTCTCCCTGACGCCGCCCGGCCTGCTCAAATCTGTGGTACTGGACAGCAGTGGCGGAACGGACATGACGTTCAGTTTCACGCAGCCCGTAGCGGAGCGGCTGAGCGTTCTGTCGGACCGGGTGGAGCTGCGGGTGTGGCCAAGGCCGGTACGGGCGATAAAGCGGATCGTGCTTGACCCCGGTCACGGCGGCGAGTCCCCGGGTGCCGTCGGCCGGCGCGGAACGCGCGAGAAGGTCGTCGTACTGGACGTGGCCCGACGTCTGAAGAAGAAGCTCGAAAAGCAGGGCTTCGATGTGATCCTTACCCGCGACTCGGACACGTTCGTGTCGCTGGCCGACCGCTCCAAGTGCGGTAACGGACAGAAGGCGGATCTGTTCGTGAGCATCCACGCGAACGCGTCACCCAACCGCGCGGCCTGCGGGCTGGAGACCTACTTCCTTTCTGAGGCCAAGACCGACTGGGAAAGGGCTGTCGCATCGCGCGAGAACGCCGCGCTTCAGATGGAGGACTCCGGTCCCGCACTCGACCCCGGCGACGATGTCGGGCTGATACTGGCCGACCTGGCCCAGAACGAGTACCTTGTCGAATCCTCGGAGCTGGCGGCCCAGATTCAGGAGAAGACGGTGCCCTATGCCAGAATCAAGGACCGCGGCGTGCGGCAGGCAAACTTCTATGTGCTGCGCAACAACTTCATGCCGGCCGTGCTGGTGGAATGCGGGTTCCTTAGTAACAGGAGCGAGGAGAGATTGCTGCGTCAGGCGGATCACCGCGAGCGTCTGGCCGAGGGTATCTGCCGCGGCATAGTCGCATTCGCAAAGCTGTACAGCCCGAAGGTGAACGGATCGACCTCTGGGGGCAGAGATAAGAAGACCGGTCAGACCAAGTCCTGAGGCCCGCGCGCCGATCGGAGTATTCGACTCCGGCATCGGCGGCCTGACCGTTGTGCGGGGGCTGCGCCGGCGCCTGCCCGACGAGAGCATAATCTACTTCGGCGACCCGGCCCGGTTTCCCTACGGTACCAAGTCGGCCGACACCATTCTGCGTTTCGCAACCGAAGACGCCGGCTTCCTGCTGAGCCGCGGGGTGAAGATGGTCATCGTTGCCTGCCATTCGGCTTCGTCGTCGGCGCTGCCGGAACTCGAGCGCCGGCTGCCCGTCCCCGTCCTCGGAGTTGTCGAACCCGGTGCGCGAGCGGCAGTGCGCACGACGAAGACGAACCGCATCGCCGTAATCGGGACCAGCGCGACCATTGCGTCCGGTGCCTATGAACATGCGATCCGGCGTCTGGCAAAGAAGGTCGAGATAGTCGCCAAGCCGACACCGCTCTTCGTGCCTCTGGCTGAAGAGGGCTGGCTCGACAACGACGTGGCCGAGGTGGTCGCGCGGCGCTACCTGGCCGGACTGGCAGACGATGGCGTGGATACACTGCTCTTGGGCTGTACGCACTTCCCGTTGCTGTCACGGGTTATCGGGCGCGTTCTAGGTCCGGCGGTCACGCTCGTCGACTCGGCCGAGGAGACCGCAGCTTCGGCGGAGGAGCTCCTGGCCGGAGAGGGGCTGTTGAATCAGGGCGGGCCGGTCAGGCACCGTTTCTACCTGTCGGACCTGGCGCCGAATTTCCAGACCGTGGGTGAGCGCTTCCTCGGCGAGCCGATGGGTGACGTAGTCCGCGCTTCGGTCGGCGATGCCCGATCAACAGGTACAGACTCTGGAGCCCGAAACCCGAAGTCACATGCACGGCGGGCATCAAGGAGGAAACGATGAGCCGCGATGACGGGCGGAAGCCGGATGAGATGCGGGCGGTGAACCTTGAACTTGACTGCCTGAGGTACGCCGAGGGTTCCTGCATGGCTACTGCCGGAAACACGCGCGTCCTGTGCGCGGCCTCGATTGAGAAACGGGTTCCGCCTTTTCTCGTCGGCAGCGGCCAGGGCTGGGTCACCGCCGAGTACGGACTGCTGCCGAGGTCGACCAACACCCGGACACCGCGCGAGACCGAACGACCGCGCAGCCGCAGCCAGGAGATAAGGCGGTTCCTCGGGCGCTCGCTGCGGGCCGTCTGCGACCTGTCGGCATTCGGCGAGCAGCAGGTGATAGTTGACTGCGACGTTATCCAGGCCGACGGCGGCACGCGCACGCTGGCGCTCACCGGCGGGTTCTGCGCGCTGAAGCAGGCCGTGGAACGAATGCGCGAGCGCGGGCTGATCGAGCGCAACCCGCTGATCGAGCATGTCGCCGCTACCAGTGTCGGGATTGTGGATGGCGACGTCCTGCTCGACCTCGCCTATTCCGAGGACTCGCGGGCGGACACGGACATGAATCTGGTCATGACCGAGAGCGGCCGGATTGTGGAGGTCCAGGCGACCGCCGAGCACGTGCCGTTCCGCTTCGATGAATTCAGCAGTATGTACGGCCTCGCCGCCGAGGCAATCAATGAACTGATCCGGCTGCAGCATGCCAGCTTCAAGAGAACGGGTGGCTGAGGACGTCTCGGAAGGAGACGAAGACGGCCCCCGACCTGCACTCAAGCGATTCGAGCGCGTCGCCTCCGAGCGGCTCTGGGGCAAGAGGCTCGACCAGTACCTGATCCAGTCGGGCCTGGGGGTTTCCCGGACCCGTGCCGCGCAACTTATCGACGACGGCAAAGTGCTGGTCAACGAACGGCCCTCCAAACCCAGCTACCGGGTGAAACCCGGCGACGAAATCACCGCGGCGTTCGAGCCCGAGCCGGAGATCACCCTTGAACCCCAGAAGATGGACCTGGCCATCGTCTACGAGGACGACGATGTGCTCGTGCTGGACAAGCCGGCCGGGGTCGTGGTGCACCCGGCGCGGGGCAACAAGGACCGGACCCTGGTCAATGCGCTGCTCTACCACTGCAAGAACCTGCCCCTGCGTCATGACTCGCTTGTCCGCCCGGGCGTCGTGCATCGACTCGACAAGCACACAACCGGCCTCCTGATGTTCGCCAAGAACGACGAGGCGCTGCGCGGCCTCGGGTACCAGATCGAGCACCGGACGGTAGTACGCGAATACGCCTGCTTCGCCTGGGGTGACTTCGAGGCTGACGAAGGGACGGTCGACGCGCCCATCGGCCGGCATGCAATCGACCGCACCCGGATGGCGGTTACGCCGTTCGCGGCCCGGACCGCGGTTACGAATTACGAGGTTTTCCGACGCTACGGCATCTGTACGTACCTGCGGATCCGGCTCAAGACCGGCCGGACCCACCAGATAAGGGTGCATATGCAGCACATAGGCCATCCGGTCGTCGGCGACCCGGAATACGGCGGTCGCGGCGTGACGGTCGTCACCCATCGGGACCACATGCCTCGGTTCCGGGACATGCTGACGATCATGAAACGCCAGGCTCTGCACGCCGCCCGCCTCGGTTTCAACCATCCTCGCACACGCAAGTACATCGAGTTCTCGTCTTCGTTGCCGCAAGACATGGAGAGGCTGCTGCTGTACCTGGAAGGAAAGGCCAGGGACTAGGGACCTGGGACAGGGGCTAGGGATTGGGGACTGGGGTGTAGGCGGTGCCCGCCGCCGATGAGGTTGACTGGGCGATGCCGAGGGGTAGGATTGAAGCGATGAGCGTGCGCCGGCAGGGAAGTTCCGAGCTTCAAGCCTCAAGCCTCAAGCTCCGATCCGGAAGCTTGTGGCTTGTGGTCTACGGCGTGTGGTTGTTTGCCGCCTGCGTCACCGAGGACCTCGGGCCGATGCCCACATTCGAGGTACCACACTGGCAGGATGGCGAGACCTCCGTTTATGTCGTGACCCGGAATGACTCGGCTCTGTACCGCTCGGTCGTGAACCTGGAGTTCGATGAAGAGATGGGTGACGTGGGTCCGAATGACAGCATCCGCGTAGTCCCCACGCTGATCGTGACGAACGTGGTCGAGCCGCTGCCCGAGGCCGGGTGGTTCTACGATTCGGTACAGGTAGTTCTTCGGCGCGATGATTTGCTGCCGCTGCGCACATTCCGGTCAGTCGAAACCGACATATCGGAATTCGAGATCAGCGCCCGCTACTCGCGCGGCAGGGTCCAAATCGAGAAGCAGACAATTGACGGTTTGACCGAAGAAGAGCTGCGCCTGCCCGCTCGCTTCCATTCCTACGATATGGTCCATACCTGGTTGCGGGCCGTGCCGCTGGTCTCCGGGACATCGTTCCGTGACCACCTGGTCATACCGTTTGAGTTCCGGACGGTGCCGGTCAAGTTCCTCGTGCTCGGTACCAAGCTCATCCCTACCCAGCTTGGTGACATCATGTGCCGGGAGATCGTTCTGATACTCCCCACGCGGGAGGTCAGGCTCTGGTACGAACTCGCCCAGCCGCACCGGTTCGTCGGCCTCAACGATACGCAGAACAACACGAAGATGGTGATCGAGAGCTTCCGGGCCGGCCACGCGGATTCGCTGCCGCCCGTGCATTGACCATGCGAGTGGAGCAGATGTGTGGGTACGCGACGGCAGCGTCAATGTCTGCGCGGATGGGGCGTTCGTGGGCCAGGGTGGTGCAGGGTCGCCCGGCAGGGAAGTGGATTGACAGAGTGGACCCGTAATACTGGAGTGGCAGGTGCAGAAGGAGTGATTATGGTCAGGAGTGTTTTCTCGGCGGTTGCGTTGCTGATAGTGTTTTCTATGGGCTACGCGGACTGGATCGCGATCGGCCCGGACGGCGGCAATATCATGGCTCTGGCACTTGATCCGCAGCACCCGGCTACATTGTATGCCCTGCCGTACGAATACCCGGGCGTGCCGCGCGTGTTCAAGACGACGACCGGCGGCTCCGCCTGGACCAACGTC
>JAFGRF010000104.1 GCA_016935295.1 Caldifarciminota bacterium
ACCCGTCGTACAACTACTCGACGTTCCACGCGATGACTTCTGCCGCCAGAAGCGTCGAGCCCGGCGCCCAACTGGGTGTTAGCGCAGCCTTGAGCGACAGCAGCGGCAGAGTGGTGGTCAGGGCAACTGGCGTCACCTCGACCCCGACCGATACCCTCCGGTTGTTTGTCGCGCTCCTGGAAGACAGCGTACGTGCCTATCTGCCGGGTGCGACCGACTCGGTGTTCCGGCACGTGATGAGGCAGATGTTGCCTGGTGTTGATGGAGAACCGGTGGTCCTCGCGATTGGCGATACCGTCACGAGGGAGTACGACTTCCAGGTTCAGTCTTTCTGGAACCGTTCGATGTTGGGGGTCGTTGCCTTTGTTCAGAATGACGACACACGCGGGGTGCTGCAGGCAGCGTGCCTGAGCAGGATCGAACCAGAGAGGAGTTCCCGATGAGAGCAAGGTTGGGGCGCGCTCCTAGCGCCGCAGGGCTGATGGTCGCGGCTCTTCTGGTGGCCATCACGGGTCGTGCCGCCGGATACGGACTGGAGTTCACGTGGCGTGGTGACACGGTCCAGCACGTCGCGCCCAGCGAGGTCGCGGAGTTCCACTTCACGCTCACAAACACCGGAGCGACGGCTGACGTCTTCAGGTTCGGCTGCAGCGTGGCTCTGGCCGTGCCGGGGTGGGCCGTCGTTTACTGCGTACGAGGAGTATGTGTCGAGCCCGGGGCAATGATATACGACACCCTTGAGGCAGGAGGCACCGACACTACGGCAAAGGTCACGGTGTACACGAACGCGACCGAGGGAGAGGAAGTCGTATTCCTCCACGTCCGCTCCACGGGCGACACGACGCTGGCCGAGTCAGTCGCGACGCACACGATCGTAGGTGCGGCCATCGAGGAAGGCGTACATCTTGGCGCGCCGGCAGCCGGCTTGCGGGTCGTTCCGAATCCAGTATGCCGGCAGACTGGGGCACTAGTGATGTTTTCGACATCTGAGCGGACTTCCTTTGGGTTCGCGCTGCACGACGCAACCGGGCGGTTGGTCCAGACCGTCGCGTGCTCTGCTGTGCATGCAGGACGACAGTGCGTTCGCTGGCAGCCAGAACGCGACTTGCCCGGCGGCGTGTACCTGCTCCGTTTGTCGGCGGGAGCCGAGTCGGCGGTTGCCACGTTGATTGTCGAGTAGCTTGGAGCCCACTGGCAGTGATGACTGATGGGCAGCAGCCGCGGCGTGGGGATTTGTGGTACGTCCGTCTGTTATCGCCCGCCTTTGCTGGTTCTGCAGCGGTTTCGTTCAGTACCGGCGCGGACTGCATAGAACCCGACGTGTGACTGGCGCCGTCGGATATGCAGTGAGCGATCCGGGCATTCCCATGGGCACGCGCACAACAGCGTGAGTCAGGAGGTGCCGTGTCAGATACGATGATTGCGTTCGGGCCGGTTCCGTCGCGCCGCCTGGGCCACAGCCTTGGAATCAACAACATCCAGCCAAAGGCCTGTTCCTATTCCTGCGTATATTGCCAGGTGGGACGCACCCTCAGGATGCAGGTCGAGAGGAAACCATTTTTCGGGCCGGAGGAAATAGCGGCTGATGTGAGCGACAAACTGGATAAGGTCCGCATGAGAGGCGAACCGGTAGACTACCTGACCTTTGTACCTGATGGCGAGCCGACGCTCGACAGCAACATCGGCCGCGAGATTGAGTTGGTGCGCCGGGCGGGTATCAAGGTGGCGGTGATAACCAACGGCTCGTTGACAGGACGTGAGGACGTCAGGGCCGAGTTGATGCAGGCAGATTGGGTTTCGATGAAAGTGGACTCGGTAATGGAGAGGACGTGGCGCAAGGTCAATCGTCCCCACCGGTCCCTGCAACTGGCACGGATGCTGGATGGGATGCGGCAGTTTGCCCGTGATTTCAGGGGGACACTGGCGACCGAGACGATGCTGGTGAATGGCCTCAACGACACGGATGAGAGCGTCGGGGCCGTGGGGGGATTCCTCGCGCAACTGCGGCCGGCCGTGGCCTACCTGGCCATTCCAATCCGGCCGCCGGCCGAGAAGCACGGCCAACCGCCCGGTGAGGAAATCGTGAACCGCGCCTACCAGTTGTTGCTCGGCAAGGTGGACAGGCTGGAGTATTTGATCGGCTACGAGGGCAATGCGTTTGCTTCCACGGGTGATGCCGAGGATGACCTGCTCAGCATCACGGCAGTCCACCCGATGCGTCGGGATGCGGTCGAGAATCTTTTGGCAAAGTCCGGGGCGGAATGGCAAGTAGTCGAAGGTCTGATTGCCAGGGGCGAGGTCATCGAGGTCGAGCACGGGGGAAGCAAGTTCTACCTGCGGAGATTCCAGGGCAGCGGTCCGGCTGCGTTCGGCCGCAGGCGCTGTCCCGGAAACGGAGACTAGTGGGCAGCAGCGTCTGGTTCGCCTTGGCGCTGTCGGCCCTTGCCGGGCTGGCGACTACGATCGGCAGTGTCCTGGGTTTGGTCGTCAGAAAGCCGGGCCCGCGGTTCATGGCGCTGAGCCTCGGGTTCTCCGCCGGAGTGATGGTGCTGGTATCGTTTGTCGAGCTGCTGCCGTCCGGCATTGAGACCGCTGGTTTCCCTGCCGGGATGATGTCATTCTTCGGAGGTATGGTGCTGATGCTGCTGCTCGATTTTCTGATACCACACCAGTACAAGGGCGAAAAGAGCGACGGGTTGAGAAAGCCGGGCTCGCCGGTATTGATGAGGACCGGGCTGCTGGTCGCTCTCGGCATCGGGATACACAACTTGCCCGAAGGGATGGCCGCTTTTGCCGGCGCTCTGCAGGATGTGCGATTGGGGGTCGCGATTGCCGTGGCGATTGGCATTCATAACATCCCCGAAGGTCTGGCCGTATCGGTCCCGGTTTATGCCGCTAGCGGGTCCCGCAAGAAGGCCTTCATATGGTCGTTTCTGTCCGGGGTCACGGAACCGCTCGGAGCAGCCTTGGGCGCGTTTCTTTTCATGCCGTTCCTGACGCCGGTGGTATTGGGGTGCGTCTTGGCCGGGGTGGCGGGCATCATGGTTTTCATCTCGTTCGACGAGCTCGTGCCTGTCGCCAATTCCTACGGGCACGAGCACCTGGCTGTTGTCGGAACGATTGCCGGAATGACGGTTATGGCTTTGAGTCTTTGGCTGCTGGGGTGAATCCTGCACGAAGGGCGCCTGATGGGACGAAGACTGACCCAATACTCCAAAGCCTCGGGCTGCGCGGCAAAGGTCTGCCAGGAAGACCTGCTGCAGGTCCTGCAGCAGCTTCCTGTTTTCCGGCATCCCGACCTCTTGGTCGGAGGCGATACGTCGGACGATGCCGGAGTATACCGGCTCGACAACGAACGAGCGCTGGTGCTGACCGTTGACGTGCTGACGCCGATCGCCGACGACCCGTATGTCTTCGGCCAGATTGCCGCTGCTAACTCCCTCTCCGACGTCTACGCGATGGGCGGGACGCCACTGGCTGCGCTATGCATTTTTGGCTATCCGGTCGGCGAGATAGACAACGAGACGATAGAGGCGGTGCTGGCGGGTGCGTGGGATAAGGTGCGGGAGGCTGATGCTGTGGTTGCGGGCGGCCACACGATGAAGGATACCGAAGTGAAATTCGGGCTGTCGGTTACCGGAGTAGTGCATCCCGACCGCGTTGTGAGGAATGTCGGAGCAAGACCGGGCGACGTCCTGGTTCTTACTAAGCCGATTGGCTCCGGCGTTATCACGACCGCGCTGCGGGAGGACCTCGCTCCGTCGTCTGCCGTCACGGAGGCGAGCCGTGTGATGAGCCAGCTGAACCGCGCCGCGTCCGATGTGATGTGCGCAGTCGGGGTGAACGCGGCGACCGACATCACTGGGTTCGGGCTCTTGGGCCATGCGTGGGAGATGGCCCAAGCCGGAGGTATTGACTTCGTCATCGATGCGGGACGTGTCCCGCTTATGTCGGGCGCGGCGGACCTGTCACGGCAACGGTTTTTTCCGCAGGGTTCACTTAGGAACTACGACTTCATGAAGTCGAGGGCTGAGTTTGCCAATTCGCTGTCAGAGGAAACGCGCCGGTTGCTCTGCGATGCTCAGACTTCGGGAGGTCTGTTGGCATCCGTATCTACTCCCTCTGCGGAGGAATTGGTCAACCGGCTTCACAAAGCCGGAGTTGCAGACGCGACGGTAGTCGGGTCAGTCTGCACCGGGACCGGCCGAGTATGTGTCGCCTAGCGGCATTTGCCCTGCTCAACAAGTCCTGTATGATGGGCCCGTGAGCAATCAGGCGGAGCTGTTCTCTCGACTCGCGGACGCGGTCACCGCGATGAAGCCGGAGCGGGTGGTGGAGTTGGCCCGACAGGTGCTTGCTCAAGGTCTGTCGGCTCACGACGCGATCACACTGGGGCTGGCTGCAGGCATGCGGCAGATGGGGGAGAAGTTCGCGGCCAAGGAGTGCTTCGTGCCCGAGGTGTTGCTCGCATCGAAGGCGATGTACGCCGGATTCGAGATTCTCAAGGAGAGCGTCGGGAGCGAGGAGTTGGGCGCCAGCAGCAGAGGGAAGGTAGCACTCGGCGTCGTACAGGGCGATATCCACGACATCGGCAAGAACATAGTGAAGGTGATGGTGCAGGCAGCCGGATTCGAGGTGGTTGACCTCGGCCGGAACGTGCCGCTGCCCGAGTTCGTGAAGGCGGCCGAGAACGGCGTTGCCGTTCTTGGCGTCTCGACGTTGATGACTACCACGATGCCGCGGATGGGCAGGGTAATCGAGGCGCTGGACAAGG
>JAFGRF010000105.1 GCA_016935295.1 Caldifarciminota bacterium
CGGCGAAGTAGCGGGCGCGACCTCAGCGCTTCGACCAGAGCGCGACGCTCGTGCATCCGCCCGGGTCCTTGAACGCGGCCCAGTAGCCCCAATCGTCGCCGATTTCGGTCTTCGTCTTCAGCACCTTGCCGCCGAGCTTTGCGACCCTGGTAAGGGTGGCCGGTATGTCCTTCACCTCGACGTACACCATCACGCCCTAGCCCGGCGTCTTCTTCACGTTCTGAATCCCGTCGCCCGGACCGCCCTTCACCTGGTACATCATGTGGTCCTTGCCTGACGGTGCCCTCCTCCACATGCGTGCTCGGTCGAGCTCACCGGCCCGTCATGCCCTACCCAGGGTCCTCGTCCATTCGTCGATTACGTGTCCGTAGTGCGCATGCACGAACCGGCGGTCGAACTCGTTTTCCTCAGCCAGCATTCTCTTCTGCTCTTCCGGAGTGAAGTAGCGCATCACCGGCACGAAAAAGCGGCGGTCTTCCTTCTCGATGTGCTTCGGGTAGAAGTCGGTGAGGGTGAAGAGGCAGTCGATGATGTCGGTTAGCGCGTTGGGGTCGCCTGCAACGTGGCGCTGCTTGGCAGCGACCAGCCTAGCCGTGGTCTCACGGCCGAACTTGTGCTCGGCCACGAGCTCGTTCATCGTTTTACGGTGCTCGTCGGAGACCGGCTTCGCGGCCAGCTCCCGGAAAAGAATACCCTCCTCCTTGCCGTGGTGGAGACGGTCGGCGTAGGTGCGGACGAAGTCCACCGCCGTGTCTATGAAACTCACGTCGGGTATGCTCGTTTCCTCCGCCTGCTTCGTCTTCTGCCGCATCACCTCGATCATCCGCTCAGTCAGCCGGTGCTCGATCATCAAAGGCGCCACCGGCAGGAATGGTCTGTCACTCATATGTCACCTCGTTTCCGATTTGCCGACCGGTCGGTCGAGCCGGCTGCATTATACCGCGACTTCAGCCCGACCGCCACTTCCAGTTCGGAGGCCGGCCCCGGCCGTGGACTGTACTTGATTCGCCCGCTCCCACGGTCTTGGTTTCTTCCGACCGCGTTTGCCTCATATCTCTCCGCCGACACCTGGCCTCGCCTTTCGCCCTCCGCACTCTGATTCCTGTAAAGATAGGACCTCATGGCACCCTTTCCGAACCGGCACGGTCTAAACACTGAAGAAAGTAAGGTGAGCAACATGAAAGAGAGAAGCAAGAGAGATCGCAGAGCTCGGAAGAGGAACGAATGCGGAGGGCAGCAAAAGCAGGTGCTGAAACAGGCATGTTGTGTGCCGGTGGTCTACTGCGACGAATACGGTTGCAGCGACTACCTCTACTGCTGCTAGACAAGGGGCGCGAGGACCTAACCAGGGCCGACCTGTCGGCCCTGTTCGCTTCCAACCAACCAAACAGCCTGCCCGCCAAAGTGTTCACACGAGCGTCCAGTGCTAGACAAACCACCTGCCAGCTAACCGGCTGCGCCCGAGGACTTCGGTCCGCAGTCGCCGAATCACCTGTACAAGCAATGCGGGCTCCGGGAGGAGCAACGATCCGTGCTTAGGAAACCACAGCGACTGGCCCGGACACTGGCACGCCGACTGCAGCTACTCCCCTGAAACGATAGGAGGTCCCAAATGGCTCGCAAGAAGAAACCAAAAGCGGCTGAGTCGACGACGGGATGGCTGCCGCTCAAGCGCATCCTTTGCCCGGTGGACCAGACTCCGGTCAGTACGTCGGCCGCGCCGGGCGCGCAGCCGGACTGCGCCCGGGGGCATGGCCCGACCGAGGCCACCTGCCGCGCGCTCAAGGCGGCCGAGGACCTGGCCAACACATTCTGCGGCGAGGTGGTGCTCGTCTACGTCCTGCCGCCGACGCCGCTGCCGCTGCCGCCGCTTGACGGGACGTACGCCCCGCCCTTCGACGTCGTTGCCTACGAAGAGGAGCTCCGCCGAGACTACCAGCTTTCGCTCGAGCGGCTGCGGAAGGAGCGGTTCAGCCGCGAAGTCAAGGTGCGTGGACGTGTCATCACCGGCGACCCGGCAACCGAGATTGTCCGCATTGCGAAGGAAGAGAACGTCGACCTCATTGTCATGCCCACGCACGGCCGCGACGGGCTGCCGCACGTCTTCTTCGGTTCAGTTGCGGAGAAGGTGGTGCGCCACGCCGAGTGCCCGGTGCTGACGCTGCACTAGGCCGGGCAGGTCGAAAGCGACTGGCGCTGGTCTGGCGTGCGCTGCCTCGGTCCTGATTCCGGCTCGCCTCCGGGCAATCGCGATCCAGAATGGAAAACCCGGGGCCTTGACCGTTGCCGCACGCATTTCATGCACGGTGCTGACCACGACTTTGTCGGCCGCGGAGCAGGCGACGAAGACCAGCAAATGGTCGGGAGAGACCTGAATACCATGCGGGCCGGCGCCGACCCGTACAGCCCCCACAGCCTTGCGCTGTGCCACGTCTATCGTCGTGACCGTGTCGCTGCCGATGCCTGACACGTACAACCTGCTGCCTTCCGGGTCGGCCGCGATGCCGTGATGGCCGGTGCTGACGCGTACTGAGTCGAACACGCCCGATGAGTCACAGAAGTACACAAACGGCAGGTTGCGGCTCGTGACAGCAAGCTGCCCGCCGATGAAGACGAGGTTGTGCGGCTGGGAGCCGGCCGGTATCGCCCCGACTCTCGTCAGTCGGGTGAGGTCAATCACGTCCACAACGTTGGCACCGGCGCAGGTGACAAATGCGCGGCCGGAAGAGCTGTCGAAGACGAAGTTGTGCGGCTCGGGGTCCACGGCGATGCGCCGGACCACCCGGCGCTGACCGATGTCGATAGCGACGACGCTCGCATTGTCCTCGTCGGCAACCAGCGCGTAGCGGTCATTCGGGTCGACCTCGACTCCCTTGAGCAGGCCGCCTACGTAGAGCGTAGCGACGATGCTGTCCCGGGCGGTGCTCAGGAAAGACACGGTCGAGTCTCCGGTGTTGCTGACCAGCACCAGGTCGCCCTTGTGCGTGGCGGCGACGTAGGTCGGCCCGCGGCCAACCCGGATGCTCCTGGCCGGGAACCCGGCGCGGGGCAGTATTACAGTCAGTGTAGACGAATCGCGGTCGGTAACATAGACCTTGTAGGGCGTCCCTACGGGAGCTGCCGAGCAACCGACCAGCACCAAAGCCAACGGTGCGGCCAGTTTCACCCAACCTCCGGTGTCCAAAGACGCCCTGCCCTCTGTCTTCAGTGTCTGAGGTCTTGCTTGAGCTGCTCGAACTGCTCCTTGCTGATGTCGCCGCGGGCATAGCGACGCCGTGCGATCTCCAGGGCGTCCGGTTCGTGCCCGGAGACTCCGGCCCCTCGGCCGGACGACGTCCGAACGGCCCACACCACGAGAACGACTATGCCGCCGATGAGCAGCAGCCAGAAGATCAACCCGAATCCCATCATTCCGATTCCTCCAAATCCGGCTGTCCATCCATGATGCCACATGATTCTAACTCCTTTGTTCGTAACCGTCTGCGGACGCGGCGCAGTGTTCGACCGGAACGGCCGGCCCGACGATGCGCAGTACGCGGGCCTTGTCAACCAGGCCGTGGCTCTGCCGCCGGCCGACCAGCAGGGAGACACTGATTCCAAGCGCGAGTCCGACACCGATGCCGATGCCTGCGCCGGCATCGCCGCGTACGATGCCCCCGGCCACGGCTCCCGCGACCGACAGGGCCAGGGCAGGCAGCAGTCGGACAAGCCAGGACTTCAGGCCGCTCGGCTCCGCAACCAGCACCTCCACCCGGTCACCGCGGTGGAGCGCAAGTGCTGTCGCGGCTTCCACCATCCGGTCTGGGTCGGGAACTGGGGCCGGCGTGCAGCAGTTGCTTGCCGCCATCTCGCGCCTCGGCGCAGCCGGGACCGGGTCGAATCTCACACGCGCGCGACCGCGGATTACTGATACTACATTTCCTGTTCTCTTCTTCATCTCGGTTCCCTGACTTGTTAGACGTAGGTGCGCAGACCGCGGTTCTTCGTTGTCCGACGCGCGATTGGACGGCAGCGTCGGAGGCCGACGGCGGCGACGCACCAGGGCCGATGGGGACGCAGGGTCAGGCGGATGGAAACGGCCACCCGCCGGCGACCAGGCTACGGTCAGTTGGAGGAGCGGGGGGAATCAGGGCGTGGGGCGTCATGCCATTGACGCGCTATGGGCTGAGAACCAGGGGTAGCGGTCGCTCTCTTCTGTAACTTCCCGGGTTACGGTCTCCGGCGGCAGTGTCCATGGACACGGCAACCGGGTGCTTATGCCGCTCTCCTGGGCACGAAACCTGCAAGTGCGTAGATGGTACAAACTGCACAACCCGGGCAGAGTGCCCGGGCGAGACTGAGAGGAGCAAACGTGAACAGACTCAACAGAGTACTCGCACTCGTCATGATGGTCCTCCTAGCCACGGGGACCGTGCTTCAGGCTCAGATGGGAGCGACGACCGTGGCCAAGGACCCGGACCCTGTCCGCAACGGTATCTCGATGTTCCTGGCGAACTTCATGGCCAAAGGCATGTACCGGGTCGACCACACGATGGTCAAGAACAAGATCGATCAGAAAGCGACGGACTTCGTCGTCCTCGACCTGCGTCCGCCGGAGCAATATCAGCTCGGCCACGTACCCGGCAGCATCAGCATTCCCCTGTCCAGCCTGCTCGACAAGCTGGACATGGTGCCGATGGACAAGACCGCCTACGTCTACTGCGCCTTGGACCAGAACGCGGCGTTCGGGGTCATGGCCTTGACCATGCTTGGCTACCGGGCACATGTCATCGGCGACGGCTGGTCAGCCTGGCAGAAGGCCGGCTATCCGGTCACAATGGAGTAACCGCGGTACATCACTTTCGGGCGCGGGCGGCACTCGCTGCCGTCCCGCGCCCGCGCGCGGACCGCGCCAAACCGTCTTCCACCGGCCCGTCATCTCGATCTCTGCCCGCTGTGCTTCGATGATTCGCTGTGCGAGCTGCCTGACCTCGGGATACGGGACCTTGGTCGACGCCTACTCTGCCATGACGACCGTTCCTTCGTGGTGGGGGGTCATCATGTCCACGTAGATCCGGTCGAACGCTTCGCCCTTGAGTCCCTGCCGGCGGCGCGCGTCCATGTCCTGTATCGAAGGCGCTATCCCGGGCATGACACCGCATGCATGTGTGCCTTCATCTCTCCGATAACTCCTTCAGCAGCGCAAGCGCCCGGGGCCAGGAATCAGCGAACTCCTTCTCCATCTCATCCGGCACATTGTCCATGTCCACGCGGAAGCTCGTCCGGCCGCCGAGATCGGTCAGGACGTAATTCTCGTGGCCCGCCACCCACTTCTTCGCCTCCTCGCTCTCGTTGTCCTCCTGCCCGTTCTTCACCAGGCCCAGGTGCTTTATCGAGATGAACTCGGGCTTCCGGCACTCGGCGATCTCGCTGAACATCCCGTTGACCTCGCCGTTCTCCCCTCGGACGAGGAAACGCATCCGCGTTCCCTTCCCCCAGTTCCCCTCAAAGAACGAACCGGGCATGAACGGTGCCGTCCACTTCCGGTAGGGCTCATCATTCACGATATTCTCCCACACCTTGTCTCGCGGGGCATCAATCACGATGTCGAACTGCAGCTTCTTCATGTCTACCTCCGGACACTGCTTTCTGACCGCGGCCGGCGGAGTCGGATGCGTATGAGCTGTTGTCCGCGCGCGGAAGGACGCGGCTCATCGGACCTCAGGGCGGTTGGGCGGCGGCCGCGCGCTGGCCGCAAGCCGTCAGCCATCACCCCGCCGTGTCAATGATCATTCACTGTCCCGCGGATCCTTCATCATGGGCGACTGTCCCTGACTCCCCTGCGCAGCGGCTCATTTCCTGCCCCTGCGGCAGTCATAAGCTGCTTTCTGTCCTGTTACGCTGTACCGGCAGTGGTCCCTTCTCCACGCGTCGCGCTCGCGCGCCCCGTGGACACCGGCTCCGGTGCCGGTGTCGGCATTCCTCCGCCGCGGTCTGGTTCGTTCTGTCAATTCGGCACCTCCATTGGTCTGAAATGCTGTACTCCGGAGTCAACATGAGAGGTCGCGTGCGAACTGCCGTGGGTCGGTCTCGCGGCCAGCGCGGGGGATGCAAATCCTCCCTTGGCCTCCGGTTCCCTTGGTGCAGTGCAACAAGCATTCCCGGATGGCCGCGACGTCTCTGGCTGAGTTGACTGCAGAAGAGCAGCGCCCCGGCTGTGGGGCGCTGCCGCCAGCGTGGGAGGAGCGCTGGTGCTCGGGAGTCGAAGGAACCGTTGGTCTTGTGGACTGGACAAAGACAAAGGACGCTCGCTTTGCTCGTCCGCTGGGTCGCTGCGGCGATTGCCCGTCAGCCGGCAGTCACTTCGCACCCATCCACCTGAGAGTCTCAATGCACGGCGTGTGCCACTGCGCCCGCCCGTGGTAAGTGCCATCAGCTACTGCTCCGTGAGTGCTCCTGCTCTTCCGCCGCATTGCCGAAGGAGGTTCCCCGCCATCTGTCACAGCAGGAGTCGGTCCAAGGTCCCTGTCCGTTGCGTAACACTCCCGGTTACAGCACACGCAGTGCTTCGTCGCCTGTTATTCGTCGCCCGGTGGATGGCGTTTGACTTCGCGCCTCCAAGCCGCGCAGTCCGTGACGCACGGAGGCCCCGGCATGTATCCTGCACGTAGTCGGCCGCGCCTGACGAGTGCACAGACGCCGACCCGGGTGCGATGCGATCCGTGCGAGCGAGATGGCCTCGCAGGTGAAGCCGGCAGAGGGCCGATCCCGTCATCGGGGTGGTGCGCTTGCGGTGATATTCGGTAGTCAAGAAGAAAGGAGTCAGACATGGCGGATCTGAGTAGCCACATCCAGCGGGCAGACTGGCAGAAGGAAAAACACGTGCCGGTAATCGAGTGCCCGGAACGGGTCGCGGCCGATGCCGAGTTCGAGGTCAAAGTCGGCCTCGGCAAACAGGTCGCCCATCCCAACACGACTGAGCACCACATCCGATGGATATCGCTTTACTTTCACCCGGCGGGGGCGAAGTACCCGATCCAGATAGGTCACTTTGAGTTCACGGCGCACGGCGAGTCAGTCGACGGGCCGAACCAGGGGCCGGCATACACGAGCCATGCCGTGACCGCATACCTGAAGACAAAGCAGCCGGGTACGCTCCACGCGCTCGCGCTGTGTAACATCCATGGTCTGTGGGAAAGCAGCAAAGAGCTGAAGCTTACCTAGGAGGCGCAGGTGCCGGAGTTCCTGAACCCCTTCTCCGGTCTCGTTCCCGACCGTAAGCTCGGTAATGCGGAACTGGTGCGGGCTTTGCGGCTCGACCTCGCGGCTGAGCACAAGGCCGTGCATCCCTATTTGGCTCACGGCCGTGCCCGACCGGGGACGGCTAGCGCCGACCGGCGCTATCCGATTGTCGTAAGCAAAGCCAGGTGACCGTGAACCACGCACTCAAGATGAGAGAACAGGTGGGGCTACCGGACCTGCGGCGGTCTCGCGCCGCGGTTGAGCGGGCAGAAATGGACGAGGGTGCGATCCAGACCGGGGCGATTGTCCGGCTCTGGGCGGCATCCTGGTCCGGCCCGACACCGGTTCGCCCAGGCAGAACGTGGCCGACGAAGTCTTCACGCTGATTGCCGGCGGCAAGGCCGGCTACGGCATCAGGAAGGCGGGCACGGTCGCGGCTGCGCTGTTTGCCCGCATGGGCAGGCACGTCTTCCAGATGGACGACTACCCTAGCCTCATCCGCGGCGGCCACAACTTCTGCGCGGTCTCGACTGCGCCCGGTCCCATCACCAGCCACTACACCAAAGCAGACCTGCTGGTCTGCCTGGACCAGCGCTCGGTCGATGCCCATGCCAGCCACTTGAGCGAACGCGGGGTGATGGTGCATGACGACAAGGCCAAAGCCGACGAGGGCAGTGTTGGTCTTCCGATTTCCGCTGAGGCGAAGCAGTACGCGGACCCGGAGCTTATAACCGGCGTTGCAGTAGCCGCAGCACTGGCCGCGGCCATCGGCATGTCCGAATCGGAACTGGCCGGACTCATCGAGCAGAGTTACTCACGCGGGAACGAGGAGAATGTCCCCTACGCCAGGACTATCTACAAGGCGGCCCTGCCCGCGCTCAAGGGTTGGTTCCGCCTCAACCGGGGAGAAAAGGAGCGGCCGCTGCTTTCAGGCAACGAGGCCATCGCCCTCGGTGCCGTTGCCGGCGGGCTGGACATCTTCTTCGCCTACCCTATGACGCCCGCCTCCTCGATACTCCACTTCCTTGCCGCCAGGGCCGAAGACCTCGGCGTGGTCGCGGTCCATCCAGAGAACGAAATCGGAGTGATAAACATGGCCATCGGTGCGGCCACTGCCGGCGCCCGGGCCATGGTCGCCTCGAGCGGCGGCGGGTTCGCCCTGATGCAGGAGGCGTTTTCGCTCGCGGGCATGGCTGAGGTGCCGTTGCTCTGTGTACTCTCGTCCCGCCCCGGGCCTTCGACCGGTCTGCCGACGTATACGTCGCAGGGCGATTTGAGCTTCGCACTCAACCAGGGGCATGGCGAATTCCCGCGCGTGGTCGCCTCGCCGGGGAGCGTTGAAGAGGCGTATCGGCTGACAGCGGAGCTGCTGGGCCTCGCCTGGGAGTTCCAGACGCCCGCAATACTCCTGACCGAGAAGCATCTGTCCGAAAGCCGGGTCACGGCCGAACTGGAGACAGGCAAGGTGGCCTGGGCTGAACCGGTCCCCGCTGCGCCCGGCCCTTACCGGCGCTACCTTGACGCGCCGACCGGAGTATCCCCACTCCTTTTCCCGCCTTCGAGCGAAATCGTCAAGTGGAACAGCTACGAGCACGACGAAAACGGCACAACGACCGAGGATGCAGGTAACTCCACGCGAATGGCGGACAAGCGCCGTCGCAAGGGTGAGAGCCTTGCCGACCATCTGCGAACCCTGCACACGGTGAACGCCTTTGGCGACAAGGGGCCGGTGATAATGACCTATGGTTCCACGACCCTTAGCGTGCTTGAGGCCCTGCGCCACGGCGGCATCGAAGCGACCGTGGTCCAGCCGGTCTTTCTTGAGCCGCTGCCGTGGTGGGAACTCTCCCGGTACGCCGGACGGAATGTGACCGTGGTCGAGCAGAGTTCGACCGGGATGTTCGCCTCGCTGCTCAAGGAGAAGGCCGGCATTGTACCGGCCCGAGTCATCAAGCGCTACGACGGCAGGCCGTTTGCGCCCGAGGAGCTGGCGGCCGCACTAAAGGCGGCAGAATGAGCGAGCTTTCCACCAAAGCCGAAAACACCTGGTGTCCCGGCTGCGGGAACTTCGGAATCCTGAACGCCTTCAAGCGAGCGGTAGCAGGGCTTGAGTCAGAGGGCGTGGACCGGGGCCGGCTCTACATCTCGGCCGGCATCGGCTGCCATGCCAAGATATTTGACTACCTGGCGCTTTCCGGGCTCTACTCCATCCACGGCCGCGAAATCGCCACGGTGCAGGGCGCGAAGCTCGCGAATCCGAACCTCTACGTCGTCGCGTTTGGCGGCGACGGCGACGTGTTCGGTGAAGGGGTGTCCCACCTGCTGTTTGCGGCCAAGCGCAACGCGGACATGACCATGATTGTCCACGACAACGGCGTCTACGGGCTCACTACCGGGCAATACACGCCGACCAGCCGGCGCGGTTTCAAAGGTCCGTCCACGCCCGCGGGCTCGGTCGAAGACCCGCTCGACCCGCTGACCCTCATGCTTGTGGCCGGGGCCACATTCGTCGCGCGGGGCTACTCGGGCAAAGTCGAGCAACTGGCCGACCTGATGGCGAAAGCCATAAAGCACCGTGGGTTCGCGTTCATCGACGTGCTCCAGCCCTGCGTTACGTTCAACGACACCTACAAGAAGTACAATGCCGGAACCGAACCGGCGGCGCACGACCCGGCCGACTTTGCCGCGGCCATGGCCGCGGCAGCTCGGCGCGACCGGCTCCCGCTTGGGGTCGTCTACGAAACCGATAAGACCGCCTTCGACCGCGAACTACTGGGCGAACACAACCCGGTCAGGGATAGCCTGCCGCAAGCCGGACGGCTCGAACGCATCGCGCGCGTTATCTCCAGGAGCTAGCGATTCATGCCGTGGCTAACGCAGACCCTGATGCAGAGCAAAGGTGAAGAAAGCTACACTTGCCGCCGCGAGAACCTGCCCGCACCGCTGAGTCCGGACCGAGGACTCGGGAATTCCGTGAAGGGTCGTTCTCACCTAGGACCATGAAGAACTCTGCCGCTAAGCATCACCCCGGGCACAGCGGGATGGACATGCCGCCCGGCAAGACGTCAGACATGGCGCGCCATCAACCTGTTGGGCGCGTGCACGTCGGGCACGGCGTTCATGTCTCGATGATTGCCGACTTCCGGCGTCGGTTCTGGGTGAGCGTAGTTCTGACCGTGCCGGTCCTACTGCTTTCAGGTCAGATCCAGCAATGGCTAGGGCTGGGGCACGCCCTGACGCTCCCCGACGGCGGCTACGTCCTCCTCGCTCTCTCGTCGGCTGTTTTCTTCTACGGTGGATGGCCGTTCCTGAAGGGCATCTACGATGAGCTGAAGTCGCGTCAACCGGGCATGATGACCCTGATTGCCGTGGCCATCACCACTGCCTACGTCTACAGTTCGGCTACCGTGTTCGGCCTGCGCGGCCGGGATTTCTTCTGGGAGCTCGCCACCCTGATCGACATCATGCTGCTCGGGCACTGGATTGAGATGCGGTCGGTCATGGGCGCATCGCGGGCGCTCGAAGAGCTGGCCCGCCTGATGCCGTCCCAGGCCCACATGGTGATGCCCGGAGGTGTGGTTCACGATGTACCGCTCAGCGACCTCGTTCCCGGCAACAAGGTGCTGGTCAAACCGGGAGAGAAGATACCGGCTGACGGACAGGTCGTTGACGGTGAGAGCGCGGTCAACGAGGCTATGCTTACAGGTGAATCCCGGCCGGTGGACAAGAAGCCCGGCGCCAAGGTCATCGGCGGCGCCGTCAACGGTGAAGGCGCCCTCACGGTGCAAGTCAAGAAGACCGGCAAGGACTCGTTTCTTTCGCAGGTCGTCGACCTAGTCAGGCAGGCGCAGGAGTCGAAGTCGCGAACTCAGGACCTCGCCAACCGGGCTGCGACATGGCTGACCGTCGTGGCCCTGGCCGGCGGCACGACTTCGCTCGTTGTCTGGCTGTTACTCGGTCACGGCTTCGAGTTCAGCCTGGAACGCGCGGTCACGGTTATGGTCATCACCTGCCCGCATGCCCTGGGTCTGGCGGTGCCCCTGGTCGTGGCAATCTCGACCTCGATCTCGGCGCGGAATGGGCTGCTGGTCCGCAACCGCGCCGCATTCGAGCGAGCGCGCAACATCCAGGCCGTCATCTTCGACAAGACTGGAACCCTGACCGAGGGGAAGTTTGGCGTGACCGATACGATCGCCCTCGGACGTCTTGACGACGCGGGGGTCCTCCGCTACGCGGCCGCGGTCGAAGCCAGTTCCGAGCACCCGATTGCCCGAGCCATCGCGGCCGCGACCGAGTCGAGAGAACCGGTCGAAGGGTTCCGCGCCATACCGGGCAAGGGCGCTGAAGCTCGCGTCGGTGGAACTGACGTGAAGGTCGTCAGCCCGGGATACCTGAAGGAACACGGCGGGGACCTGACCGGAATGCCCGGCAGGCCGGATCGTATCCCAAGCCATGCCAGGGAGGCCGTAGAACGGCTTACCGCCCAGGGAAAGACCGTTGTGTTTGTTCTCGTCAACGGCAAAGTGGAAGGGGCGATTGCCCTCGCCGACGTAGTTCGACCGGAGTCGAAACCAGCGATTGAACGGCTGAAGGCAATGGGCATCAGGACCATGATGCTCACCGGCGACAACCCGCAGGTGGCCGAGAGCGTGGCGAAGGAAGTCGGGCTTGACGAGTACTTTGCCGAGGTCCTGCCCCAGGACAAAGCCGCCAAAGTGAAAG
>JAFGRF010000106.1 GCA_016935295.1 Caldifarciminota bacterium
ATCAGGTCGGTCCGCAGGGCCGGACAGGTGCGTGAGGGCGCGCTTGTGATACGCGCCCACGGCTGTCCGCCCGAGACTCTGGAGGAGTGCAGCAGGCTAGGTATCGCCTTGGTGGATGCAACGTGCCCCTATGTGAGGAAGGTCCAGAACGTTGCCCGCCGCCTGAAAGAACAGGGCTACACCGTGGTCGTGGTCGGTGAGCGCAATCACCCTGAGGTGAAGTCAATTCTCGGCTATTGCGAGGGCAGGGGCCGGGTCTATTCGCCGAAGATGCGGCTGAAGGGTGGGAAAATCGGCGTCGTGGCCCAGACGACGATGTCGCGAGAGCGGCTAAGGGAAGCTGTTGCCAGCCTTTCCCGGTTTCGCTATAATGAGCTACGGGTCTTTGACACCATCTGTGAGGAGGTAGCTGCCCGACAACACGCTGCTGCCCGGATAGCGCAGCAGGTTGACCTCGTCGTGGTTGTCGGCGGCCGCAACAGCGCCAATAGCTCCCGACTTGCCGAGATTGCCCGCAACGCGGGACGGCATGTGGTTTTCGTGGAGCGGGCTTCTGAAGTCCCGCGCCGGGTTGTCCGTAAGGCCGGCCGGGTTGGGATAGTAGCTGGTTCGTCTACTCCTTCACGGGTGGTGCGCGAGATCGTTGAGATTGTCAGAAATCCCGCTAAGGAGGACCGTTTTAATGTCAGTTGAGGACAGCAAACAGGAAGGCACCACAGGCCTGCCTGAGTCCGATGCAGTGAATGCCGTCACGCCGGAGATCCAGCCGCCCGAGGCGCCGCCGGCACCGAAGTCGATCGGCGACATGTATGCCGAGTCGTTTCCACGGCTGCGGATCGGCGACATCGTCACCGGCCGCGTCGTGAAGCGGCTGACCAACGCCGTGCTGGTAGACATCGGCCTGAAGGCCGAAGGTGTGCTTTCGGTCGATGAGTTCCGGAACCGCGACGAGGCCGCCGAGGGCCGCGAGGTGAAGGTCTACCTCGAGTCGTTCGAGGACCGCGACGGTTTCCCGGTCGTCTCGAAGAAGAAGGCCGATTTCCAGCTTGCCTGGGAGACCATCAAGCAGAAGTCGGAGAGCGCCGAGGGCGTGCCCGCGACCGTTATCAAGCGGGTGAAAGGCGGGCTCGCGGTCGAGATTTTCGGGCTGGACGCGTTCCTGCCCGGTTCGCAGGTAGACCTGCGGCCGGTGCCGAACCTCGACGACCTCATCGGCAAGCAGCTTGAGGTCAAAATCCTCTCGGTCAACTGGTACAAGAAGAATATCGTGGTGTCGCGGCGGCTGCTGCTCGAGGAGCGTCAGGCAGAGATTCGGCGCGAGCTGTTCAACCGGCTCAGTGTAGGCGATGTCATCGACGGCACGGTGAAGACGATCACCGACTTCGGTGCCTTTGTGGACATCGGCGGTGTGGACGCGCTGCTCCATATCTCGGACCTCGCCTGGAACAAGGTGGTCCATCCGACCGAGGTCGTAGATGTCGGCGACGAGCTGAAGATCAAGGTCCTTTCGGCCGACCCTAACACCGGTCGCATCACGGTCGGCCTCAAGCAGCTGACGCCGCATCCGTGGGAGCGGGTCGAGGAGAAGTATCCGGTGGGGAGCAAGGTCAGGGGCCGGGTCACGACGCTGGCCGAGTACGGCGCGTTCGTGGAGCTGGAGAAGGGCATCGAAGGCCTGATTCACATCTCCGAGATGTCCTGGACCAAGTCCATCCATCATCCTTCGCAGATCCTCGAGATGGACCAGGAAATCGAGACCGTTGTCCTCAACATCGACAAAGAGAACCGCCGGATATCGCTGGGCCTGAAGCAGACCCTGCCTGACCCGTGGTCGCTGGTCGAGGAGAAGTACCACGTTGGTCAGCGGGTCGAAGGGAAGGTGCGGGCGCTGAAGGAGTTCGGGGCTTTCGTCGAAATCGAGGAAGGCATCGAGGGTCTGATCCACAACGCCGACATTTCCTGGACCAAGCACATCAAGCACCCGCGCGAGGAGCTGAAGAAGGGCCAGAAGGTCGAGACCATCATCCTCGGCATCGATAGGGAGAACCGCCGGATAACGCTCGGGCTGAAGCAGACGCTGGAAGACCCGTTCTACAGCATCAGCAAGGAGCTGAAGGAAGGCGACATCGTCAAGGCGCGGATTGTCGACCTGCCCAAGCCGGGCGTGGTCGTCAGCCTCAATTACGACATCGAGGGTTTCGTGCCTCTGAGTCAGCTGGCGCGCGGCGGCAAGAAGGCGAAGGAGAACTACCAGATCGGCGAGGAGTTGGAGTTGAGGGTGCTCCGAGTCGACCCTGAGCATCGCCGTATCGCGCTGAGCGAGCGCGCGCTGCACCCTGAGGCCGAACCGTCGATCGAGGAGATGGACGAACGTCCGGGGCGCGAGCGGGGTCGCGTCCGCGGCCGGGAGCGGACCCGGGACCGGTATCACGAAGAGGATTTGAACGACAAGTTCACGCTCGAGGACCATCTGCGCGAGTTCGAGGAAGAGCGCGACCTGGAAGGATAGACCGAGTCGGACGGGTCTGGCTTGTCTGGCGAGTCGGACCTTGGCGTGAAGCAGCCCACAGCGGCAATACTGACCGCCGGCTGCCGCCTGAACCAATCCGAGAGTGACGCCCTGAGGCACCGTCTGGCGCTTCAGGGCGTCGCCGTTGTCGAATCGCCGGATGAGGCCGATACGGTCTACATCAACACTTGCACCGTTACAGGTCAGGCGGACCGAAGCTCAAATCAGTTGATACGCCGCGCGTGCCGGGTTGAGCGCCGGCCGCGGGTAGTCGTGCTCGGATGTCTGGCCGAGCGTGCACCGGAGCAGGTGAGGCAGATCGCTGGCGTTTCCGAGGTCTGGAGCAATGCCAGGAAGCAGGCGGAAATCTCGGGCGTCACTCCGGCGCCGGGACGAAGCCGCGCAATACTGAAAGTGCAGGATGGATGCGACCGGCGGTGCTCCTATTGTATCGTATCGAGGCTCCGGGGTGAGCCGAAGTCGATACCGGTGTCCGAGGTTCGCGCGCAGTTTGAATGGCTGCTGGCTGAGGGGTTCCACGAGGTCGTGCTGACCGGGCTTAACCTCGGAACATACCGCGATGGTGAGATAGGCCTGGCTGGTTTGCTTCGAAGCCTACTCGCGGTGTGCCATGACGCCCGTATCCGGCTGGCGTCGCTCGAACCGGACACAATCGGTGATGCGCTCGTTGCCACGATTGCCGACACCCGAGTCTGCGCGCACTTCCACCTGCCGCTGCAGTCCGGGGATGATGCGGTGCTTGCTTCAATGAACCGGCGCTACCGTGCGGAGGACTTCGTCCGGTTGGTTGGTCGCATCATCAAGGCCAGGCCCGATGCGAACATCGGAGCAGACGTGATAGTCGGGTTTCCCGGCGAGACCGAAGCGTCATTCCGCGCGACCCGGCAGTTCGTTGCCGACCTGCCGCTGGGCTATTTGCACGTCTTTTCCTTTTCGTCTCGGCCCGGACTCGGGCAGCCGCGTGAGGAGCCGGTCCGGCAGCAAGCGGCGCGGGAACGTGTCGCGGAGTTGCGGGCCTTCTCCGACCATCGGCGGCAGGAATACCAGGCGCGGTTTGTCGGTACGATTCGCCCGGCGGTTGTGGAGACTGCCCGGATGGCGCTGACCGACAACTACCTGCGGTTGAGTCTGACCTGCGCCGCCCGGCTGGAACCGAGGACGCTTTCCAGCCTGCGTATCGGGCGCGACGCCGAGGTTTTGACCGGCAGCGCGTGTTGACAACCGTGCGCTGCCGCCCTAAGCTGCTACGCCGGTGAGCAACGACAGAATTACCCATGACAACCTGAATACAGGAGGATTCTTGTGAGAGCAGTCCGGCTGGCATTCATAGTGCTCCTTGCGGCTGCAGGGATACTCTTCGCGGCCAAGGAGTTTCGAGTAGGCTACGTCGACTACGACCAGGTTATCGCCAAGTACGAGGGCGCGGTCGAGGCAAAGCAGGAGATGGACACCGTGCGTCTGAGCTATGAGGCAAAGGCCGAGTCCCTGAAGACCGACTACGAGCGTGCGAAGGACGAGTATGAGTCCCAGCAGCTCACTCTGTCCGAGGAGGGGAAGCGGGCGAAGAACGCCGAAGTGGACCAGCGGAAGCGGCGCTACGACAGCTATGTCGCCGACGTGTACGGCAAGGGCGGTCTCATCGACCAGCGGTACAAGGAGCTGATCGCGCCGATTGTCGGCAAGATCGACTCGGCAGTAGCGCGGCTGTCCGCGGACGAGGGATTCGCGCTTATCCTTGACGCATCCAAGTCCGGGATCGTCTACGCCGATGCCGGGCTTGACCTGACCCGTATGGTAATCGACGATCTGAACCGCGAGTTCGGACCGGTCGCGCCAACGGTCACGGGCAAGAAGGTCTACGCGCTGATGCCCGTCTACAACTCCAACGACCTGGCCGTCCAGGATCACGTTGGGGGCGACATACGGGGGTACCTATACGGATTCGTGAAGGTCCAGCCCAACGTGGACATGGTCGCCAATGCGAAGGTCGACCAGCAGCTGCAGTCGTACGGCCTGCAGGGTCAGCAGATCTTGCTTGACAGGGCCCTGGACGCGGGTCGTTCTCTCGACGCCGACTACGTCTTGTTCGGCACTGCGAGCAAGCAGGACCGCCGGATCCAGTTCGAGCTTTCGATCGCCGACGCGCGGCTTGGCACCCTCCTCAAGACGGAGAAAGGCGACGCGGCCCGGCCTGAGGATCTGCAGCAGCAGGTCGGCACGGTCGTCCGGGTGCTGCTTGCGGCAGTTGAGAAGCCCTGACGCGGCGCAGGTTGAGCCCGGCGCGAAGCTCGCGCCGGACGTGGTTCTCGGACCGTTTGTCTGCATTGGTCCGGAGGTCGAGGTCGGGCCGGGCTCGGTCCTGGAGTCGAACGTGACCATTTCGGGCCGTACAATCATCGGCGCGCGGGTGCGCATCGGCCCGGGCACCGCGATTGGCTGTGCCGGTTTCGGGTACGAGAGACAAGACGGCCACTTCCGGCGTCTTGAGCATGAAGGCCGGGTGGTTATCGAGGATGACGTGGATATCGGGGCCAACTGCACGGTTGCCCGGGCCAAGACCGGGCGGGAGACACGCATCGGGCGCGGCACCAAGATCGACTGCCTCGTGCACATCGCCCACAATGTCAGGGTGGGCCGCGACTGCATCCTAGCCGGCCAGGTCGGAGTCGCGGGGAGCGCCACAGTCGGCGACCGGGTCATGCTGGCGGGGCAGGTCGGAGTCAGTGACCACGTGACAATCGGCGATGATGCAGTCATCTACGCCAAGTCCGCCGTATTCCG
>JAFGRF010000107.1 GCA_016935295.1 Caldifarciminota bacterium
ATAGTACCTGAGATTGGACCGGTCATTGTTCGAGTCATTGGATAGCGCATCGCACCGGAAAAAGCACCGGCCATTCGATGGTCCAATTTGTCCTGAACTGTATCGGCAACTGCGGCTCCCCAGGCGGCCTCCGGGCCGCTCCCCCCACGGCAGCGCTGTTTCTACAGGGGCGAAGCCAATTGCGGTCAGAAACGCCCAAACACTACATATGGATGGCGTCCGGAACGTCTCCGGTGCCCGTTGGCAGATCAAAAGCGCAGGCTTTCGCTCGCCCCTGCTGACTACAAGCTGCTGGCTGCTACCTGTTGAATCCGTCCTATCTCTGCAGCACCAACTTCTGCGTGACGCGGTAGCCGGCCGCGGTCATGCGGCAGAAGTAGACACCGGGCACGAGCCGGCGACCGTCGTCCGCGGTCAGGTCCCAGTCAAGTCTGCCGAACGCGTAGTCCCCAAACGTCCTGACCACACGGCCGGCGCGGTCGTGAATGGTCAACGTGCCGGCCGGGCCGTCCCAACTGATGGCCGCGTGCGTGCGGGCAGGGCAGGGCGTGACCAAGAGGCGACGCGGGCACGCGGCCGCAGCCCCTTCGGCAACGCCGCCCATCCAGGGCGCGTTCCAGTAGAGGCCGTTGAGGCCTGCTCCTGCAAACACGCAGCCCGCGCCAGTGCCGGGCGAGCCAACCGAGTAGACGAGGCGCGGGATGACGGCGCTTCCGGTGCCGGCGCTGGTCTCGTTCACGACCGTCGGGGAGGACCAGCCGGCCGGGTCATCGCCGTGGCAGTGGCGGCGGTGAACTTCGCGGAACCCGTCTTCGGAGATGTAGGACAGGTTCATCCACGCGTTGCCGGGGTCGGTGAAGTTGTGCAGATCCGGGAATCGCTGCTGGCCCAACCCGCCGGCCAGCACGCCGGACTGGTTCCAGGTACCGCCGCCGTCGTTCGACCATCCGTACTGGATGTCCCAGTCGCCACCGGGCGCTGAGTCCTCGGCCCAGACTACCCAGATCGATGCGCTTTCCGATGGTTGGGTGAAGTTCGAGGCGACCGCGACATCGCCGAGCTCAGCCGAGTCGCGAAAGAAGGCGAGGTAGGCCCATCCGCCGGGCGCGCCGTAGGCGGGGTTAGTCCCAACGAGAACCGCCACCGAGTCGGCGGACGGGAGAATGGTCGCGAAGTAGAGGTGGGAGCCGGCGCTGGCCGAGACGTGGGGATGTTGCATTCCCTGGAATGAATCGGTTATCGCCCAGTTGCGTCCGTAGTCGGTCGAGCGCAGGAAGAACGCCCAGTCGTCGGGATGTTCCCCGGTCACCTGGGCGTAGAGCCAGTAGTCTGCGCCCGAGTAGTCGCGACAGACGGCGAACTCGGTCACGGCTTCGGGCCGGGTGAACACGTAGAGGAGTTCAGGGTCCTGTCCGTCGATGTCGAAACGCTCCAGCCAGCACTCGCCGCGGTTGTTTTCGCTGTGCAGGAAGACGTAAATGAAGGCAGAATCGCCTTCACCGATGACAAGGCCGATGTCCTGGATTGGGGCTTCCGGCACCCAGTGCAGGTACCGTACGAGCTGCCAGGACACCCCGTGGTCATTGGACCTGTAGACGTAAGCGGTGTCCTCGTAGGTCGAGAACGCGGCCCACATCGTGCCGTCCATCTGGTAGTCGGTGTCGAACGCACGCACGCTGCGCCCGTCGATCATCACGTCGGGGCCGAGGTTCGCCGGCGCGCCGGCACCGGGATGGCTCACGATCGGGCGCGGCGCGACGCGGGGCCTGGACTGGCGGGTCAGCAACTCGGCCTGGACCCGACGTTCGATATCGCGGACCAGCGCGTGGTCGCGCCGGGCAACGGCGACGTCTCGCTCGGCTTTGAGGTCGTCAAGGACGTCGGCCGTGACAACGGCAGGGGCCGCGAGCGAAAAGAACACCGACACAAACACGACGGACCGGCAAACGGATTTCACCACAGCTCCTCCTTTTCCATCAACTCTAGCAGTCGCTCCAAACATGTCAATGCAGCAAGCAGGGGCGCCCCTTTCCTGCTTGCGTTCTGGTTCCGCTCTCTACCTCAGCCTTAACCTCAGCCTTGATCTTGCTCTACCTCTGCAGCACCACCTTCTCCGTCGCCCGGTAGTCGCCTGCCCGCGCCCCGGCAGGCGGTCCGGTTACGAGCCGGACGAAGTAGACGCCGTTGGCAAGGCTGCATCCATGCCGGTCGCGGCCGTCCCAGGCAATGCTGTACGCCCCGCGCTTCATGCTCGACGCACAGAGCGTACGGACCACTCGGCCCGTCAGGTCATGCACCTGCAAGAGCGTCTGGCGTTCGGCGTCAAGCGTATAGCGAATGGCGACACGACGGGAGAAGGGAGTCGGAAACGGTCGGTATAGCCGCGTCTTCACCACTTGACCACTGGACCACCCGACCTCTTCTCTCACTCCGGTCGCGCCTTCCGGCTGCCAGAACCCGATGAGCGCCCAGTAGTTCGCGCCCGTGAGCTGCCCGGCCGCGGTCTGTCCCACGGTCGATCCGCACTTGTAGTTGCCTGTCATCTCTCGGCCACCGATGCCCACCACGCTCCAGTCACACTTGTAGGACTGGGCACTGGACACTGACAAACCGCCAAGGACGCCAAGAACACCAAGCAACAGCCCAAGCTTCCTATCCATTGTCACACCTCACTTCGTTTCTGCTTCGCGTAGGTGCTGCTTCATCTTCTCGTGCCTTGCGCGACCGCCAGGGGTACGGAGGGTGATGCCATCGGCCTTGCCTTCGCGCTCAAGCTGAATAAGACACCCGGATATGAATTCATCATCCAACATCCGGCCCGCAAGTGGGCCGGTCTTGGGCTGCTCCACCGGCATCATCCGGCGCGTGGCCTCGGCCGACACGTCCTTGCGCTCGCCGGTCACTTGCCAGTAGACCTCGGCCCCGGCCGGACCTCCGATGACGAACCGGTTGCCGGATACCTTCTCGGCCACATAGATGACCTCGTTCGTCCCTACCCCGGTTACCTGTATACGCGGCTTCCGGTTAAGTGCGTCGAAGTAGGCCGGCAGTTGGACGACCGCGCGGCCGGACACGTCGAGTGTAACCTCGCCCTCGTAGATGTTCCGCATTTCCGGGCCTTCGATGAAGTAGTGGTTCAGTATCTTGCCGTGCGGGTCGAGCGGATGGTCAATCGTGAACGTACCTGAGGCTTTGGACAGTGCACCCACACGGGTCTGGCTCGCCGCGGTCGCGGTCTGGCCGTTGAACGCGGCCGAGTTGGTGTAGGTCTCGGGTACGACCGAGTTCTTCCCGGTCGTGAAACTCCACTTCGAGGCCGACGTGTCAGCGTAGCCGCCGGCGACGGTTGCGAAGCTGTCGCTCGCGACGTTGTACTGGCCGCCGCCGACCGTCGCGAAGCTGCCCGTCGCGTAGTTGTAGTAGCCACCCCCCACCGTTGCGTAGGTCTTATTGACCAGGTTGTTTTGGCCGCCGCCGACCGTCACGCCTTCTTCGGTCGCAGAGTTCGAATATCCACCGGCGACTGTGCCGTATTGGCCGGCCACCTGGTTGCTGCGACCACCACCAACCACGGCGCTGTTACCGGACACGGTGTTGTACTGGCCGCCGCCGACCGTCGCGTACTGGCCGCTGGCCGCATTTGCCCGGCCTCCACCGACGGCCGCGGCGTAGGCAGAAACCTTGTTGTCGCGTCCCCCGGCCGCTGTGCTGTACCAGCTATTCGCCAGGTTCCCCTGGCCGCCGCCGACCGTGGCATAGCCGTAGCCCTGGCCGCTCGTCCCCGTGGTACAGGCGACGCCCAGATTCACATGCGAGGAGGTCGAGTCTCCCCAAAGCCGGTTGCTGGAGCTCCCGCGCGCGATGCCGAGGCGCCGGATGGTATAGAGCACGCTGTCCGACCCAACGCGCACCCAGGCGCTATCGGTAGGGCCGAGGCTGTCGTTCCTTGCCGTCCAAGCACTGCCCGTCCACTTCATCACCTGACCGGAGGACGCTCCCATCTGGCTCAAGTCGGCGGCCGCTATCGTCGCGTCGGTTATCATCAGCGATGTGACCGAATTCGCCTGCCCGGTCTTCACGAAACCGGTCGTGTCCTTGCCCTGCAGCAGGTCGGCATCCGTCGCACGCTCTGACAGATACGAGTAGGCCGCGCTGCCGATGCGGACACGCGGAGTCAACTGCGGCCCACCCGACACGGTCATCGCCAGATAGACCGTTCCGGCGCTCGGCATAGAGTCTATGGGTGTCACGGAGCCGAGCAGCACGCTGAACAGCCCGCTCCTTGTAGTTACGCTCTGGTTCTCGGACCAGAACGATGAGCCGCCCGAGGGCACTGTGTACAACAAGAACATCATTGGATATTCCCCGTCCGCCACCGGGACGCCCAAGGTATCGGTCAACCTGCCCTGGTAGGATAGTAGCTGCGGAATCGTGATGGCCTCGGGGCCGCCGATGACCGGTGACCGAGGACCGACGA
>JAFGRF010000108.1 GCA_016935295.1 Caldifarciminota bacterium
GATCCGCTTACCGTTGCTACCTTCCGGTCCTGGCGGGGTTCACGGCAGCGACCATCGAAAGACCCGGCTTTCATCGTCGTCTGACTCGCAGACCTGGTTCGCCCCGGCTCGGTCTCATGACGCTCTTTCGACCCCGCATAGGCGGGTTTCGGGTTACAGGGGACCGCCGACCCCCCATCTAGCACGACCGGACCGCAGACCTAGCGTGTGAATATCTGCGGGTCGGGAAACACACGCTGCGTGTTTATCTCTTCCGGCAGCACCCCGGCGAGCTTGAGGCGGCTGGCAAGGGCGGCGACCGCAGGCTTGTTGATCTCCGTGTTGCGCTGAATCTCGGGAAGGCGGCAGAACCCGCAAGACTGCAAGCAGTACGGGAACCGCTTGGCCAGTATCTGCTTCGCCACGTCGGCTTTGGCTTCGATCATAGCCATGGCAGCATCGGTTGCGATTTTCAGGCGCTTGGGTCCCTGTCGGTAGGACTGCACGAAGCTCGGCGCAAACCCGATGGCTGCGCCCGGGAACGGTTGTGCGACGAAGCGAGTGAGTGCGCTGTACTGGACGATGCGGTACTGGGTTGTGTCCAGGGGACAGAGCAGCGGTTCGATCAACCAGGCCGCGTCGCAGTTCCCGTCTGCCAGCTCCTGGGTGAGCGACGAGAACGGCACCTCGGCGAGCTTCACGTCTTCGGCGCGGAGTCCGAGATTCGTAAGCATGACCGGGATGTAGTCGCGTATCTGCGGCGGGTAGATGAAGCGCCGGCCCCGGATGTCGCCGGCCGTCTTGACCGGCGACTTGAGCGGAGCGACGATCGCGTCGACGGGCAGAGACTGCTTGAAGTCTTCGTTCATGAAGACCTGGAGTGTTTCGCCTCGTGCAATGGCGTGTTTCAGGACGGTGCTCCAGGGAAACACGCCCACATCCATCTTGCCGGCAAAGAGGTCGGCAATCGCCTGGTCCGGGTCGGAGTAGAAGACCAAGGTCGGATTGATGCGGTTCTTGACGAACAGGCTCTCATCGATGCCGACGAGGATGGGCAGCGACGTTGCCGAGCTGTCGCAGGCGAACTTGAGGTCGATCGGCCGGTTCTGCTGGATCTGCGGGTAGAGAATGACGAAGACCAGCAGGGCGGCGAGCAACACAATCAGGACGTTCAGGAGTTTGGTCATGCTTGGGCTTCCTTGCGGTTAGCGGCCCTTTCTGAGCTTGTCTGCGGTCTCAAAAGCCCTCAGGGCCTTGTCCTTCTGGTCGGTTTCCCGATAGCAGATGCCGAGATTCTGGAACGCATCCGGGCTGGTGGGATCGAGCTTGGTGGCAATCAGCAGGTTGACAATGGCCCGCTCGTAGACAGCTCTCGCGGCGTCCTTTTTGCCTGCATCGGAGAGTGTCGTGGCCAGACCTGTCTGGCTGGAACCCAGCCAGAGGTATGCCTGTTCCATGAGTTGAGGCATTTCCAGACTCAGGAACATGCCGGCAGTATCGGCCAGGGTCGCCGTACCGGTCAGCTTGCGATCCCTCAGGTCGGGGAAGTAGAGCCAGCTGAACCCCACGTTTCTGCGTCCTTTGGCCGAGTATATGGAATCAATCGTCTCGGCCAGCCTGCCGGGCAGTTCAACGTGACCCGACCCGACGCTAGCCGGGTTCACCAGCGCGAGCACCGAGTCGAGCCAGGGCTGAGGCAGATTTCCGATCGGTACCACGGTGCCTTCGACTACGGCGCGCAACGACTTCTGGGCCATGCTGTCCTTCCTGCCCTGGTACTGAGTGATGCCGAGGTTGAAGAGCGAGGTGAAGTCGGACGAGTCATACTCCACGGCATGGGCAAAAAGTGTCTCGGCCTTGGCCCGGAAGCGCTCCGATGTGTCCTTGCTGGTTTCGGTTGCGGCGCGAAGCATGGCCGTGCCCGCACGCGAACTGGCTACGTTCAGGTTGTTGGCGGCGTAGAAGAGCTGCCCGGCGATCTGGGCGAATTCGGCAAGCCGCCTGCTTTCACTGAGGTCGGTTTCTATGTAGCGTTTCAGCTCGGACTGGTCCTGCAGCCGGCTTTTCTCGATCAGCAGGAACGCGACGTGGTTCAGACTGTCGGTGTCGGTCAGCCCAAGCAGCTTCGCCAGGCTGGTTTTGGCGGCGGCGAAGCGCTTCTCGTAGGCGGCGATAGCCTGGTCGTAGTAGTGTGCGGTCGAGTCCCAGCGTGCGGCCATCGCTTCGGGTGTGGGCCAGAGGTTATCCGGTTTCTGCAGGAAATAGAGCCCGAGCAGGCTCATGGCCTCGGGTGCGCCAGCGTCCAGCTTGAGCAGGTCTTCGGCGGTGGCGCGCATGTCATCGTAGCGTTTGAGCGCCGAGTAGATGTTGGCGACCAGCGCGTAGGTCTGGGATTTCGACGGGTCGACTTTGAGGGCGGCGAGGGCGTAGCTGAGTGCCGAATCGTAGGCTTCAAGGTTGTATTTCGCGCGGGTAGCACTGATGAGCGAGGTCCACGCCAGATACTGCCACTGTTCGTTTGAGCTGATCTTGGCAGCCACTGCGGTGTCCTTCTCCATCGCGGTCACGAAGTGATCGGCAGCAGTGGTGTCGTTGTGCAGCTGTTCTTCGCAGAGCCCGAGCCAGAGGTGTATCTGTCCGAGCATCACGTTGTCCGCGGTCGCACCGTACTGGTCGAGCGCTCTTGTGAACTGCTCCTTGGCGCGGTCGTAGCGCTGGCCGTCGTAGTGGATCCGGCCGCCGCGCATCAGGGCGTCGAGCGGAATATCCTGTGCGACAAGCGGTCCGAACGCCGCTGCCGTCAGCAGAAGAACCGCCAGACTTGAATTCCGGAAACTTGGCATTGTGGTCCTCCTTAGACCTGCTGAAGAGCCGTGGGCTATGATAGCCATTTCACTGGTAGTGTCAAATCGCGGCGCGTCGCTGGCCGCGCCTCGTAGCGTTTGACTTGCAGGTGCCATACAGCTATATTTACCGCCTGTGTCCCACGAGGATTCCGTAGTCCCGGTCTACATCGAGGATGAGGTCCGCAAGTCCTTTCTGGACTACGCCATGTCGGTCATAGTGGCGCGTGCGCTACCCGACGTTCGCGACGGCTTGAAGCCGGTCCAGCGCCGTATCCTCTTCACCATGAATGAGATGGGACTCATTCCCACGCGCCCGACCCGCAAGTCGGCTACCGTAGTCGGCGACGTGCTGGGCAAGTACCATCCCCACGGCGACAGTGCAGTCTATGACGCGATGGTGCGTATGGCGCAGGACTTTTCGCTCCGCTATCCGCTGGTTCACGGGCAGGGCAACTTCGGTTCGATTGACGGCGACGCGGCGGCCGCCTATCGCTACACCGAGGCGCGGCTTTCGCCGCTCGCGACCGAGTTGCTCTCTGACCTTGACAAGGACACGGTCGACTTCCAGCCGAACTTCGACGAGCGGCTCAAGGAGCCGACCGTCCTGCCGGCCGCATTCCCCAACCTGCTCGCCAATGGCGCAGCCGGTATCGCGGTCGGCATGGCGACCAACATACCGCCGCACAACCTCGGCGAGCTGCTCGACGCGCTGGTGCTGCTTATCGACGACCCGAAGACCGAAAACAAGGAACTGATGAAGAAGGTGCGCGGGCCGGACTTCCCGACCGGCGCGACCATCGTCGGAGTCGAGGGTATCAAACAGGCGTACGAGACCGGGCGCGGCACCATCCTGCTGCGGGGCACGGTGACATTCGAAGAGGTCAAGGCCGGCAAGGACCGGTTGATCGTGAGCGAGATACCTTACCAGGTGAACAAGACTGCGCTCATCGAACGGATTGCGCATCTGGTACGCGACAAGAAGATCCAGGGCATTGCCGACCTCCGGGACGAGTCGGACCGCGACGGCATGAGAATCGTGCTTGACCTCAAGCGTGACGCGGTCAAAGAGGTCGTGCTCAACCAGCTCTACAAACACACCGAGCTGCAGTCGTCGTTCGGCATCATCCTGCTGGTGCTGGTGAACGGACAGCCGCGGACCCTGGGCCTCAGGGCGCTGCTTCAGGAATTCCTCAAGTTCCGGTTCGAGACCGTGACCCGGCGGACCCGGTTTGAGCTGAGGCGGGCCGAGGACCGGGCACATATCCTCGAAGGGCTGAAGATCGCCCTCAAGAATATCGATGCGGTCATCGAGCTCATCAAGAAGTCGCAGGACACCAGCGCGGCGCGCCAGGGCCTGATGTCGAAGTTCAAGCTATCCGAGCGGCAGGCCGATGCCATTCTCGAGATGCGGCTGGCCCGGCTCACCGGCCTCGAACGCGAGAAGATCGATGCCGAGTACAAGGACCTGATCAAGGAGATCAGCCGGCTCAAGAACCTCCTGGATTCGCGCAGCGCGATGATGGGAGAAATCCGGAATGAGCTGCTGGAGGTGAGGCGCCGCTACGCGGACGAGCGCCGGACCAAGATCGTCCGGGGCGAAGCGGAGGAGTTCTCGATCGAGGACCTCATCAAGGAAGAGGATATGGCCGTGACCGTGACTCACCGCGGCTACATCAAGCGGATGCCGGTATCGGTCTACCGCCGGCAAGGCAGGGGCGGGCAAGGGCGGACCGGCGTCTCAGTCCAGGAAGAGGACTTCGTCGAAGGCCTGTTCATTGCTTCAACCCACGACTACATGCTCTTCTTCACCGACAAGGGCCGTTGCTACTGGCAGAAGGTCTATGAGATACCCGAAGGCTCGCACGCGGCCAAGGGTCGTTCCATCGCCAACCTCGTCGAGATGGAGAAGGATGAGGTGACGACCTCATATCTGGCGGTGCGGAATTTCTCCGCCAAGCAGTTCGTCTTCTTTGTAACGCGCCTGGGCAAGATCAAGCGTGTGACTCTCGACCAGTTCTCGAACCCGCGGCGCAAGGGGATTATCGCCATGGGCATAGAGAAAGGCGATTCGCTGGTAGCGACGCTGCTCACGTCCGGGAAGGACGACATCCTGCTTGTTACCCGCAACGGCCAGTCAATCCGGTTCCAGGAAAAGGACTGCCGCGACATGGGTCGGACCGCTGCCGGCGTGCGCGGCATCAAGCTGGCGAAGGGCGACTCGGTCATTGAGGCCGTCATTGTCCGCGAGAATCAGTCGCTGCTCACGGTGTTTGAGAACGGCTACGGCAAGCGTACGGACTTCGACGAGTTCCGCGTGCAGAGCCGGGGCGGGTCAGGCATCATCGCGGCGAAACCGGTCGAGAAGTCGGGACAGCTGGCCGCGGCAAGGGCCTGCAGCGATTCTTCCGAGGTCATCCTTACGTCGCGGCAGGGCATTGTCATCCGCGTCAACTGCTCGGAAATCCGCAAGTGCGGCCGCGCCACGACCGGTGTTCGGGTCATGACAGTCGACAAAGGCGACTCGGTCGTGGACGTCGCGCTCATCCAAGAGGAGTCTCAGCCCCCGGCTGAGAAGGCGTAGCTCACGGGCGCGGCTCGTTCCCGGTTCATCGCTCACAGTCACGCAAGTCGCCGGTGCCGCATCCTGCTGGTTTGCTGCATCCTGCTGGCGGCTGTCGTCCTGTCGTGCGGGAAGCGGACGGTGAGCCCGTCCGAGCGTCCGGTGCGCATCTTCGTCACTGATGCCCGGCTCGACCGGATGCCGCTCTATGCCGCGGCGGTCAAGGCCCGGCACGCAGTCAGCCCGACTATCTGGCTCGTGACCGGTGACCTGTTTGCCGATAAGTCGCTGGCGGCCCTGAGCGAGGGTGCGGCGCAGCAGGCCGTACTCAGCCGTGCCGGAGTAGATGCCGTCGTTCTGACGCCGACGTGGCTTTCGCTCGGCTTGCACCGGGTGAACGAGATCGTTGCGGGGGGCCGCTACTACTCCCTGTCTGCCAGCCTGGTCGACACATCCAGGCAGGCAATCGGGCAGCCGTTCATGGTGAAGAAGAGCGGGCCGGCCGTCATTGCCATCACCGGGATTGCGCTTGACTCCGCCAATGTGTTTACACACCTCGTCGGGGTGAGATACGTTTCTCCGGGAATGGCGGCCGGCATGGCGTTCGCCCTGATGCGGCAGCGAGCGGACCTGATCGGAGTCATGGCTGAACCCTACTCCGCGGGCTCGGCGTGGGGCGCCGACTTCGCGGTCAACCGGGATACGTCCGGGGCGTTCACAATGACTGCATCGAACGACTCCGGCTTTGTCAACTGCTATGACGTGAGTGCTGATGCGGGTCACATCACCGCGAAGACGACCGGTCTGGGTCTTTACGAGCCTGACTCGGACCTCGTGCAGGTCGTGGACTCGGTACGGGCCGTGGCCGACTCGGTCGCTGCCCGGAGCATCCTGCTGCCGGACGGTGCGTCGGACGGCGGGCAACTGGGCAGCGTGCTCATTCAGGGCGTGCTGGCCGCCGGACTCGCCGAGGGGTTTCTCTGCGATTCGCTGTTCGTCGCTGACTTCAAGGAGCCGCAGGACGTCGGGAGTCTGGTCTCGTTGCTGCGCGACCCGGGACGACTCGCACTGCTTTCGGTTCAGGGAGAAGAGCTGGCCGGCTGGCCCGAGGAGCTCGTGCTGCGGCCGGGCCTGACCCGTGCCGGATTGACCCGTGGTCAAACGTATCGCGTCGCAACGACCGTAGACTATCTCCAGCGTCACCGGGAAATGGTTCAGTCTGGCTTTGTACTCACGGCCCGGCCGTTCTGGACAATCTGTCTCGACATCCTAGAATCAGGCGCAGTCAAGTGAGCAGCTACATCAAACGGTTCAGGATCGGCCGGTTCGTGTGGACCGTTCTGGTCGGGTTCTACTTCCTGGTCTTCTTCACCAACTTCTTCCGGAACGCGATACCCGGACGCATGATCCTGCCGGCGCTGTTCGCGTATGTCTTTGTGCTCTGGCTGTCGGTCGAGTACTACTTCGGCTCTCCGTTCTTCCAGTCGGGTGTGGTCGAGCATTCGGCACTATGGCGGGGTGTCTGTGCCTTCTTCGTCTATCCGTTCCTTGCTTATCTCGGCGCGGACTTCATCTGGTGGCACTGGACCCAGATGCCGGTCCCGCCGGTCGTGACCGGCCTGCTTGGGCTCGCCGTCTTCGGACTCGGCACCTATCTCAGGCTGGGGACGCTGTTTGACCTGCTGAGGATCGCCCAGGTCAGACCGCCGGCGCGGGGCAGCAAGGAAGAGACCGTGGTGCTGCCTGAGAAGCGGTTCGTCGGACTCAGGTTCCAGAAGCTCGCACGCCACCCGCGCTACTTCGCCACCCTCATTCAGCTTATCGGCGCCGCGCTGGCGTTCCGTTCCTGGGGAGGCCTTGTGCTGGCCGTCGCAGTCGGGCTGCCGCTGCTACTGGTCCAGGCGAAGTACGAAGATGTACACCTCCGCGACCTGCTCAAGAGCGAACTCGGGACCTACACCGATACCGTGCCCGCGTTCTGGCCCCGGTTCCGCTAGCCGTCCCGCCGGCTGTTCGCGCTGTTTCCCGCCCACTCCCTGCCGTCTGCCTCGCGGGCCCGGCCGTCAGGCTTGACATCGAGGCCATTCAAGTTACATTCAACAACAAGCCAAGCGGGAGGTACACATGATCGAGTATCGGCTGAAGAAAGACACGCATGTCTGGCACTGGGCGCACCATTGCTCCAAGTGGCCGACGTTCGACTACGAGGTCCATCGCGGCGAGCCCACCTGGGGCGAGAAGTGCGAGGAGTGCAAGCAGAAGCAGACGCCCGAGGACGTAGTAGAGGAGTAGCCGCGCCCGCGGCCGCAGTCCCTACGACCTGCGGCCAGCGGGTTCCAAAGCGGCGAATATCAGCAGGCCGAGCGATACTGCCAGCGCGACGTGACTTAGCGCGTTGCCGGTCAATATGAAGAAGCGCTGAACCGCGCCGGTGGTCCAGGGCGACTGCCCGAACAACAGCCGGACAGCCGGCAGCCAGATCAATCGGACAGCCAGCATCAGCGCGCAGGCCGCGCCGACCAGGGCCGCGGTCCGCTGACGCCTGCGCCAGACCACAACCGCCCAGACCAGCCCGCCCGCCAGGGCCAGGGTAACCAGAGAACGTGACAAATGATCCATCATGACCATGGATGCCTCCTATCGCGACGGCCGTTTCGTGTTGCTGCCCCGTGGTTCTCTGCCGCTATTCGACCAGGACGTACTTCTGCACGACGGTTCGACCGGCCGGCGAAGTCCGGAGCAGGAAGTGGATGCCGTGGGCGAGACCGGACACATCGGCCGTGCGTGACGACTGCGGGACGCGCAGGACGGTGCGACCGGACAGGTCGAGCAGCGCCAGCTCCGTTTGCGGGTCCTCGGACAGTGGTTGCGGAAGCCGGAGGATGCCACGAACCAGTGTGGCACACGGCGCCGGACTGCTCTTGCCGGCCGGATTCTGCTCTTCGATGCCGGCCTGCACGTCAACCATGACGCGGTAGCAGTCGGAACTTGTGAAGACGAGGCTCGTGTCGCGCTCCGGGCCCCGGGCTGAAGCCGCGATGCCACGCAGGGCAATGTACCAGTTGTAGTGGCGGCGCCATGTCGAGTCGGTGCTGATCGGTACGCCGCTGACATACGTCGTGACGACTATGGTGTCGACTAGGTTCTCGCGCAGGCAGGAGTCGGTGCCGCAGGGAGTCGTCACCGTACCCCAGGCGTCAATCCGGTGCCACTCCACGACGTTGGTGGTGATGACGAGGGGCAGCATGGTGTCACTCCACCCGTAGGTGCAGTGCCAGGACTGCCCATAGGCTAGCGGCAGCGGCATGGTCACCTGGTGTGGTTCGTAGACCCTGTCCAGCAACGTATCCGTGAACTCGAGGCCCATGCCCTCGCAGTCGAACTCGGAAGGACTCAGCTGGAAGAACGTGTAGGCGTTGATTAGGGTGGACTCGCCCTCGGTGGCGTAGGCGACATTGGCGGCCGGGAACAAGGGGCCGAACGGGGTCGTGTTTTTGTCCACAACCGTCTGGTACTGCCGGGCGCCGACGAAGGTCGACGTGTCAAAGGTCCAGGCGTGGGGTCCGCCCGAAGAGCCGACGTTCACGGTCGCAACTCCGCTGTTGCGCTTGTACAGGAAGGTGTCGTTCAGGTGGGTGGGGATGTCGGTGCTGGTGAGGGTGATCTGGGCCTGGGCAGTCGCCAGCAAGAGCAGCAGAAACAACAGGGCCGACCGGCCGGCCGAGCTCCGCACATTCTCGCTCAACATGCAATC
>JAFGRF010000007.1 GCA_016935295.1 Caldifarciminota bacterium
CACGCAGGCCGGTCAGAACCTCTACATCGGCAACAGCCAGTACAACACCGGCGGCCAGTACGTAGCGCCGCCATGGGTCAGGCCAACGCCTGATTTCGAGCAGTCCGACTTCGCCGAATACGCTCGCAAGGTCGAGAACCGCAGACTCTCGCATGGCCAGGTCTCCCGTTTCTATGTCCGCGCCGCACTCGACTGGGCCAAGACTCACCCCCGCGATTTCACGCGACTCCTCTGGCGGAAGGCCACGCTCTACTTCAGCAACTTCGAGGTGCCGGACAACCAGGACATCTACTTCTTCGCCCGCTACTCATGGGTATTGCGACTGCCTCTGTTTTCCTTCGGAGTCGTGTTTGCACTTGGCCTGGCCGCGATGGTCCTACTCGGCCGGGAACTGGCACGACTCTCCCTGGTTGTCTTCTTCTTCGTCTATGCCGCCTCGGTTGTTGTTTTCTTCGTCTTCTCGCGCTACCGCATACCCGCCCTGTCCGCACTCCTGCCATTTGCCGGCGCTATGGTCCTTTGGCTGGCCGATGCCGTGCGCGGCCCCCGGTCATCTCGCGCTCGCCGCCCGATCTCCCCCGCCCGGGTGGCCGGCGCTCTGGTGCTAGTCCTTGCCACATTCGCCGCGACCCTCGTCCCGAGTCGCCCCGGCCAGGTCCAAGCCGACGCCGCGATAAGCCTTGTGAACCTCGCCGGGGACTACTGCCTCGAGGGCGACACCGCGCAGGCCATCAGGACGTACGAACAGGCACTTGCCACCGACCCCGGCCTCGCTCTGGCATCAAGGGAGCTCGGACGCATCATGATTGCCCGGAACGACCTCGACCGCGCACTCCGGCTCCTTTCCGACGCTGCCCGAGCCAACCCATCCGATCCCTATGCGCACGTCTTTCTCGGAGAAGTCCGGCAACGCCTGCGGCAATTTGATGCGGCAGTCGACGAGTTCAGCCGGGCAGTCGCGCTCGCTCCGGGACGAGTCGAGTTTCGTCTAGAGCTGGCAGCCGCACTTCAGCAACTCGACCGATGCGGGCAGGCGCTTGCCCAGTACGACACCCTGGTCCTGCTTGCTCCGGACAACCCCGCGGTCAGGCACAACTACGCCGTCTGCCTCTACAGCATCGGACGGCTCGACGAGGCCCGGCTGCAGCTCGAGGCCGCGCATCGCCTCGGCGGTCCAGCCAACACCCGATTCGACTCCCTGCTCAACCCCGTTCGCCGTCCAGCCGACTAGTTGGTTGTCTTTCCCTCGCCTCTCCGCCTTCTCTCCCGCCGTCGCTTCTCCTGTCGCTTCCGCAACCGTCTCCCCCACCCTTTCCCTTGACATGCAGCCGTTGTTGGCCGAGAATCCCCAAATGGCAACTGCAAACGAGAAACCACGCCTGCTGCTCGTCGACTTCGAGAACGTCCAGCAGGTCGAACTTGGCGACATCGACGACAGCTACCGCGTCATCATCTTCGTCGGCGCAGACCAGAAGAACGTGCCGTTCGACCTCGTGAAGAAGGCCCAGAAGCTGGGCAACCGGGTCGAGTGGCAGAAGATCACCGGAAACGGCAGCAACGCCCTTGACTTCTTCATTGCGTTCCAGCTGGGCCGCGTCTTCGACAAAGCCACCCGCCCCGAGTGCGTCGTCCTCTCCAAGGACAAGGGATTTGAGCCGCTGCTCAAGTTTCTGAACACAAGCGGCATGAAATCCCGGCGGATCAACGCTCTTTCGGAGCTGCACCATCGACACGCCACGGCCGCCTCGACCGCAGACCCGGGCCTTAGCCGGGTCGTCGAGGTCCTCGGCCGTTCCGGGAAGCATGCGCGACCGCGCAAGCGGAAGACCCTGTCGCAAGCCATCCACGCGATGTTCCAGAAGAAGACGTCCCAGGAAGAGGTCGACAAGATCATCGACGCCATGTTCGCGGCCGGGCTGATTTCCAGGACCCACAACATAATCACCTACGAGTTCTAGAACGGAACCAGCCAGACGCGACGCACCAACCGGAAGCAGAATGTCCGTGGACGACGTGACAGCAACAGAACCGCAGCCACGTGCTTTGCGGCACTGCCCCCGGATTCGCTAGCTGCACTCCTGAACCTGCGCAAGGGCTGAATGACGACCAAAGGCTCGATTCGCTTCACCGCAAGAAGACCACACCAGCACAACTCGTGCAGCGCATAGTCGAAACCGGGATCGCCAAGACCCAGGCCAGGCAGGCACCCAGCAGCCGCTGAATGACAGAACCGCGACTCGATCACGCCGACAGCACAAACGACAGGCCTGGCGCGCACGGGAGCGTCACCAGATGGGTGGTCCGCGAGCTCTCCGGCACGGCGATGGCGGGACTCATCCTCTTTGTCGTATCCAGGCGCTGGGACTGGACAGCGGCCTGGGCCCTGGTCGGAATCTACGCCGCCACCTTCCTTGCCCAGGCAGTCGTCCTGATACCGCGCAGCCCCGAGCTCCTCGCCGAGCGGTCGGCACGGCTGCGCCCGGGCACGAAGTCGTGGGACAGGAAGCTGCTCCCATTCTACGGCATTTCTACCCTCGCGCTCCTCGTCGTCGCCGGGCTCGACCTGCGCCTCGGCTGGAGCCACCCACTTCCCGCGTCTGTCCAGTATCTCGGCCTCGGCCTTGCGCTTCTCGGCAACGGCCTTGTCACCTGGGCAATGGCGGCAAACGCCTTCTTCGCCTTCAGCGTCAGGATTCAGAAAGAGCGGGGCCAGAAGGTCGCCACCACCGGCCCGTATCGGGTTGTCCGGCACCCGGGCTACGTCGGGGCGATTCTCTTCACGCTCGGCATCACCTTCCTGCTCGGCTCGATTTGGGCGCTCCTGCCGGCGGCGGCGGCGGTGCTGCTGCTCGTCGTAAGGACGGCACTCGAGGACCTTGCGCTGAAAAAGGAACTGCCGGGCTACGTGGAGTACTCGGGCAAGACCCGGTTCCGACTCGTGCCGGGCGTCTGGTGAACTCCCTCCGCCGTTCCTCTCCCGGCGACTTGACAGATTGCGCCTGCCTGATAGTATCTAAGTAGTGCAGTTTGCCCTCCTCCTCGCACTGGTCGTCTCCGACCCCACGACTCTCCTGGTGCCGCCGTTCAGCCATACACTGGGATTCAACCGCATCGGGCGATTCTACATCAGCATGTACCTCGGCCGGAGCTTCAAGCTTGACGACCCGCAGGGAATGTGCGGGGCGAAGATGGTCGAAGAAGACAACCCCAGCACTTCCAGCGATGACCACATCCTCACTCTGTTCGGCGTCAACTCCGGTACGAGCCAGATCGTGTACAACGTCAAACTCATTGAGCCACGCATCTACGGGTCAACCGGAAACGATACCGGCCAGTTCGACCATCCCGCCGGCATCTGCTGCAACAAGTATGGGACCGTCTACGTGGCCGACACCCGCAACGACCGTGTCGTCCGTCTCAGATACGAGAGCACGAAACTGAAGTGGGTCTCGGCCATCGACTCCGGTCTTAACGCGCCGCGCGACGTAGCGATGGACACACGGGGCCGCGTCTACGTGGCCGACAGCGGCAACAACCGGATAGCCGTTTTCGACTCGGTCGGGACTCCTATTGCGGCATGGACTGCGGACCTGGAGGGCCCGACCGGAATCTGCGTGCTGGACCCGGGCGCAGACTACAATGACTTCGGAATCAACGCCGCGGTCGTGATCGACCGCGGGCGCACCCGTATCAGCCAGTTCTCGCTGGACGACGGTC
>JAFGRF010000109.1 GCA_016935295.1 Caldifarciminota bacterium
AACGCGGTCGAGTTCGCGCCCGTGTCCGACCTGCCGAACGACCTCTCCTGGTACGGAGCCAGAGATACGCTCGAACCGCGCGACTACCCGTTCCTCACCCCCTACTTCGTGATGGACGAACAACTCATCAACCACGAGATCACGCTCGTGCGGCCGGACAAAGGCAACAAGCGCCTGTTCGTTGTCGCCCAGGACTACGGAATTCTCGTATACAGCATCATGTCCGGGTTCAGCGAGGCCCACATCCGGTTTGGCCCGTCCCGCGCTGCGGTCCAGCATATCGCCCCGCTCGACGGCCGGCTCTGGTTCCTCGGCGGTCAAACCCGGGTCGGGCTCGACTCGGCCGGCGACTGGCACTACTTCCTCACCCGGCCCGGCGACCTTACCACCGGAGGCTTCCGGCTTCAGTTCGGTAACGTCACCAACCTCGAACGTAGCGAAGGCCTGAGCGCATTCGTCCCCGACTCCTCCGGCCTGCTGCTCGGCACCGACTACGGCATCTACAGGCTCGACTCGGACCGCAGACTCACGGAACTGGTCGGCCTGCCGCGCCGCGTGAACGGCCTCCTCCCTATCCACGACTCGCTCCTGTTCGGGACCGACCAGGGCCTGTTCCTCGCCAGCGGCGACAGCGTCGTCGAATACTCGGACCCCTACGGTGCGACCGACTGGGGCGTGTTCGACATTGCCCGGAGTACAAACGGCACGGCCTGGTTCGGCGCGCTCGGCGGCATCGTCTCGCGCACCCCTGACGGCCGCTGGTTCCAATACGTCCCGCCCGGCTTTGACTTGAAACAGCCGGTGAGCGCCGTTGCTGCGGCCGGCACGCGCGTCTTCATGGCCTCGCCATCCGTCCCAAGTCTCTCATCCTCCGTCATCACCGTGCTCAACACCGAGGACAACTCCTGGACCACGATTGACGCGACCCACGGCCTGCCTGTCTCGCATGTCAACTCCCTCTACGCCGACGACCAGTATCTCTGGATCGCCACGCCCGGCGCCATCCTCCGACTCGACTACAGCAAAGAGCTCCGCTAGCAGGCCAGGCCGCAATCTCACCACCAAAACACCAAGGCACAAAGAGAATCGAAGCTGCTCCCTAGTCCCCACTTTCGTCGCGGCCCATCGCCACACAATACGTTGTGGTGACTCGGACAGACAGGTTGGGGAATAGACCGGCAGGCAAATCAGGAAAGAGCCCCGCACGCCACCCGGACTGCTGTCCGGGCGGCGGTGTCGGACACAACCCTCCCGACTCAGCGGAGAACAACCCGCGGGACAAACCGGAAGACTGCATCGTCCGCTGTCCGAGAGACAACCCGCCGAACTCCCGTTCAGACTCCTCTCGGGACTCCTCGCCGGACTGCTGTCTACTGAATTCTGTCTGCTGTCTGGGAAACAACCTCCCTGTCTCCTGTCTACTGAATCCTGTATTCTGTCTCGGAGGCCGTCCCCCAGGCGGGGGTGTCAGATTTCAGCTCCCAAGCCTAATGCCCCAAGCTACAAGCAGTTATGCCGCAAGAACGTCTCGGGCGCGTGATACGAATTTGTCTCATCCGCTCCGACATGCTTGCCTGGAACCGTTGGGGCGGGCGTACGCCCGCCCCTGGCTGCCTGCGAGGGCCCTACCTGGTCACGACTACCTTGCGGATTCCAGCTCCTCCCTGCACTCCTCTCCCTCCTCCCTCGCGCACGAAGTACACGCCCGGCGACAGCGCCCGCACGTTGTTCGCGCCCGTCCCCAGGTCCATCACCTTGCGGCCACTGATGTCCAGCAACACGCATGGCGATCCTCGTGTCGTGCTCGACACCGGAACACTCAGCACGTCATGTACCACAGTCGGCGCGGGCTTGGCGCTTGCCGGTGGAGGCCCAAAGTTCTCCTCGATCCCCCCGCCCGAGTCGCGTAGGACGGAGATGCTCGAACCAAGGTAGTTCGCGACGTACACCCGGCTCTGGAGTGGATTGCAGGTCAGAGCGCGCGGCATCGCGCCAACGCCTATGGTTGCCAACACGTTGCCGGATGCCCCGTCAATCACTGTCACGCTGGCACTCGAGTAGTTGGCGCAGTAGATCCGGTTGCTGGTCGGATTGTGGCACAAGGCACGTGGCCCGATGCCTGCGGGCACCGTCGCGATGACCGAGTCAGTCGAACAGTCAATCACGGTCACATCGCCGCTTGAGTCATTCGCGCAGTAGACTCTATCGTCGCCCGGGTTGTAGCACAGGGCGCAGGGCCCTCTTCCGACGGCTATGGACGTGACGATCGAGTCGCTCGTGCCGTCGAGCACAGTCACGGTGTTGCTGCCCAGGTTCGCGCAGTAGATCTTGTTGCGCTGGGAGCTGTAACAGAGGGCACAGGGATTGCTGCCAACGGTGTCCGTCGCGATGACGGTATCGCAGGCTCCGTCAATCACGGTCACAAAAGCGGGGTATACGCTGCTTGCGCAGTAGACCCGGTTACTCTGCGGGTTGTAGCAGAGCGCTCCGGGGTTGGTGCCCACGGTTATAGTCGCGGTGACCGAGTTGGTTGCGCAGTCAATCACAGATACGCTGCTCTCGTTCACGTTGGCAGTGTACACCTTGTTGTTCACTGCGTTGTAGCAGATCGCGATGGGGAGGCCGCCAACCGGCACGATGGCGACGACCGTGTCGGCCGCGCCGTCGGCCACAGCCACGTAGTCGCTACCATAGTTCGTCCAGAAGACCCGGTTGTTCTGGGTGCCGTGACACAAGGCAAAAGGCCAGACTCCGGTGGGAATGAGGGCCATCACGGAATTCGTCTCTCCGTCGATCACGACGACGTCGTCGCTGTACTGGTTCGCGCAGTAGACCTTGTGGTTTTGTGAGTCGTAGCTGACCGCGAAAGGGCCACATCCGGTCACGACCGCGGTGATGACCTGGTCGGTAGCACCGTCAATCACGGCTACGTTGTCGCTGCTCCAGCTCGCACAGTAGACCTTGTTACTCTGGGAGTTGTAGCAGAACGCTCGGGGGTTATGTCCTATGGGGATAGTCGCGATAACCTGGTTCGCTGCGCCGTCAATCACGGTCACGTCGGAGCTGCGGAAGTTCGCGCAGTAGACCTTGTTTTCCTGAGGATTGTAGCAGAGGTACTGCGGCTGGTCTCCCGCCGCGGTGCTAGTGACGACTGAATCACCGGCGCCGTCAATCACCGTCACGTTGTCGCTGAGCCGGTTCGCGGTGTAGACCCGGTTGTTCTGCGGGTTGTAGCACAGGGCTTGGGGACCCACACCGACGATGATGCTGACAACGACCGAGTCGGTGGCGCCGCCAATCACGGCCACGCGACGGCTGCCATACGCGCAATAGAGCTTGTTGTTCTCCGAGTTGTAGCACAACGCGGATATGGAGCTGCCGCTCTGGATGGTGATGGTCGCAACGACCGAGTCGGTGGCGCCGTCAATCACGGATACGTCCCCGCCGGAGTTCGCGCAGTAGACCTTGTTATCACTGGGATTATAGCACAGAGTGTGAGGATAGGTCCCAGCGGCGAGGGTAACGATGACCGAGTCGGTTGCGCCGTCAATCACGGTTACGGTTGCGGAGTTGTCGTGTGCGCAGTAGATCTTGTTGTTGGTCGGGTTGTAGCACAGAACGCGAGGGAATCCATCGGTGGCCACCGTCGCAACGACGCTGTTCGTCGCGCCATCGATTACCGTCACGGTGGCGCTGTAGAGGTTGGCGCCGTACACCTTGTTGTTGGTCGGGTTGTAGCAGAGGTCCGCCACACTCTTGCCGGTCGGGATTGGCCCAATCTTCTGGTTTGTGGTTCCATCGATGGCCATCACGCGCTCGCCCCAATCCCCGCCGACGTAGACGGTGTTGTTTGCTGAGTTATACGTCAGGGACTGCGGGTACGCAAGCCCGCAAAGCGAGTCGGGCAGATAAATGGTGGTCTCCAGCCACTGGGCGCCGGCTGCCGACAGGCAGCAACAGACAGCCAGAAATAGACTTGCTGTATTCATGTCGCTTCCCTACTTGGTGGCCAGGACTTTCCTGACATCCTGGGCTTGGGCTTCTCGCACGAAGTACACGCCGGGCGCCAGAGCCCGGACGTCGTTCGCGCCGGGGCGCAACGCCATGACCTTGCGGCCGGAGATGTCGAGCAGGACGATTTCAGATTGCGGGCTGTAGATTGCAGGTTGCAGATTGAGGACACCACGGACGATGGTGGCCCCGTTCGGCGTTCGCGCTTCGGCACTCGGCGTTTCCTCGATGCCGGTGAGGCGTTCTTCGTAGATGTCGGTGGCGTCTTTGCAGCGGCGGGCAAGTTCGGACAGGTCGCAGGGCGAGGCGATGACGACGTACCAGAACGTCAGGACCGAGTCCGGCGCGATGTCGTAGGGGCCGGTCGCGAATAGCTCTACTTTGTCACCGGGGACGGTATCGACGGTGTCGTACGGAGCGTAGGTTCCGGTTTCGTAGTCGTAGCCTGCGAGGTTCATGTACTGCCGGGCGTCGGTCCACGTATCTTCCACGTCACAAAGGGATTTCTTGAACGCCGTCAGGCCGAGAGATTCAGGAGTGCTGAGCACCATGACCGCCACGATTCCCGGCGTTCCCGACTCCCACGTGCTGCCGGGGTTCTCGATGGTGTCATAGTCGTACGCGTAGCCGACATCCTTCACCCGGATCGTATCCGGGCCGACCTGAAACAGACGGTCACGGATCAGGCCGGTCATGTCATCGGTATGTTGGCCGATATCGGGGTCGAACATCATCCCGAAGTATGCCTGCCGGAGTGAGTCGCCCGAGCAGTTGGCGAGTTCGTACTTCAGGAAGAAGAAGTCCTGCGCCACCGAGTCGCTGAACCCATAGACCGTCTGATAGACGTCAATGCCCAAGGGCCGGCCGGGAGGAACGTGGTTCTCCGCGAGCGAGTCGCCGAATCCGCACCACATCTCCATGTCTGCCCGGGGCACCTGTGGGGCCATCGGGAAGCGGCTGAGCGGCGGCGGCCAGTCGCCCGGATACCTGTAGATGCGGTCAAGGGAATCCTCGGTGCCGTCGCGCCAGTAGCGGCACAATGTGGGACTCATCTCGGAGCCGGCTGAGTTCTGGTAGTACATGTGGGTGCAGAGTGTCTCCGGCAGCGCGGAGTCCACGATGGCGCCAAACCACGGGCCCGCGCCGAAGACATAGCAGTTGTGCAGGGGTTGAGGCCACGTGCCGCCCGCCTGTCCCGGCCCGGTGACATCAAAGCCCCAGCGGCCGTCGTTGTGGACCGGCGTGCGCCAGTGGTTCACGTCGAACGTGTCCATATCGTAGATTGCCAGCGCAAGGGCCGGCACAAGCAGCGCGAGCAGAACCAGTTTCTTCACAAGACCTCCTGTCTGCGCAGGGCCGAAGTCACCGGAAGCGCCACCCGGCCCGAAGACCCGGCCCGCGCTATACCTTCAGGGCCACCAGCTACATATACTGCTTTGTTGGAACATCTGGTGGCGACGCTGCCGGGCACTCCGGCCTCGGCAACCCCGGCAGACCACAAACACAAGGTCATGTGCGGCTAACCACTTGGTCTGAGACGAGTTACGTCTCCCCTACTTCGCAATCACGACCTTGGTGACGCTCGACGCACCACGCTTCACGCCAGACGCCAAACGGACGAAGTAGACACCGGGCGCAACCGTCCGCACGTCATTCGCACCGGGCCGTAGGTCCATCACCCTCCGCCCCGCCGCGTCCAG
>JAFGRF010000110.1 GCA_016935295.1 Caldifarciminota bacterium
CCGTGCCATCATCGACGCGACCAAAGGCGTACCGCGAGACCTGCGCGCCATCAAGCTCATGACCGCGCCCGGCGACTCGCTCGCCTTGGTTGGGTCGGGCCCGCTCTTCAATCCGAACAACAGCCACATGGTCCGTGACGCTACCCGTGAACTTGTCCGTCATGACCCCAAAGGCCCGGTCCGCGAACTACTCACCAGCCACTTCGATTTCGACTACGTCTGCTCCAATCCACCCTATGTCGGCGAGAAGGGGCACAAAGAACTCTTCCGCTCAACCCGCGCGGCCCTGCCCTACTGGAACCGCCACTATCAGGGCAAGATGGACTACCTCTACTGGTTCGTCATTCTTGCCCTGCTCAAACTGCGCGAGGGCGGCAGGCTAGGCTTCATCACAACCTCGTACTGGCCTACCATCGATGGCGCAACCCATTTGCGCGAGTTCATCCTTGAGAATGCCCTGATACTTGAGATAATAGACTTCGGCGAAACACGCATCTTCGAAGGCGCTCCGGGCCAGCACAATATGGTCTTCGTGCTAGAGAAGTGCCCCAGTACGTCGCCCAACGCGGGTCACCTCGACGGCATGCCCAACTCGGCGAACATCGAGCGCAAACAGAAGCAGCAAGTCAAGATAGCAAAAGTCAAAGCCGTCCCGCCAGCCAAACGCGGCGACAAACGCCCTCCCCTTGCTCGCGTCATTGACCATCTCGCCAGCCTGATGGCGCAGACGGCGCACTCGGACGAGTACGTTGACATACACATGAGCGTAGAGACGCAAGGGGAATTCGGCAGTGGACCATGGACAGCCCTCAGACCCAGCGACGCCACCGAGGAAGTAGTCTCCCGTATTGAGGCGCAACAGGGAAGACTCCGGGATTGCTTCGAGTCGTTCCAAGGCATCATCTCCAGTGCCGACAGAGTCATTAGCCGCAACATCCGGCACCTGTCCGGCGGCGCGATAGCTGAACACGGCATCAGACTGGGTGACCCGATCTTTCTGCTGACCAGGCAGGAACTCGCATCACTGGGACTTGCGGGCCACGACAAGAGGCTGGTGAAGCCTTTCTTTCAGAACGTCGACCTAGGGTCCTATGCGCCCGAGAAGGCGCCTTGGAAGGAAGACAACTTCCTGATCTACACGACGAGAAAGACCCGAATCGATGAATTCCCGGGCATTGAACGCCACTTGGCCAAGTTCCGCGGGATACTGGAGTACAGGCTGCAGCAGTACGAAGAGAAGTACCCGTGGTTCAGCCTGCATCGCGAAAGAGACCCTCTCGTTTTCGAGGGGCCGAAGATAGTGACGCCGCACTATCGCTACCTTCACCCTTTCGTGTACTCCGAGGGCAGCTTCTACACGAGTGATGAGAACTACGTATACAAGAAGATGCCCGGAGTGAAGGAAGATGAGAAGTACTTCGTCGCACTCCTCAATTCGGCCGTCACGGACAGGTGGATGATGCGGAGGCTGACCAAGAAGGCGTCGGGCTACGAGATGCTAAGCCAGCGTATGGAGTCTGTCCCGGTCCACCGCATCGACTTCGGTGACAAACATGAGGTCGCGCAGCACAACAGGCTCGTGAAGCTGGTGGACGAGATGATTGAGACGAAGCAGGCGCTGGCCGACCTGAACCAGTTCTTTGGCTCGCGGCTGACGCGACTGAGCGGACCGGATGAGTTGCCCGAGGCTGAAGTTGAAGCCGTTACGCTCAGCCTGCCCGAATCGGCGAAGCGCCGATTGAGGAACCATCCGAAGGTTGAGGTGAAGCCGGAACCATCGGCTGACTTCGTTCTGACTGGCATCGGCGAGATTGGTGACGCGGCAGACCTGTTCACTGGACGCCGCGACGAAGACATGTACGCTCTGCGCTTGAACGGCAGGGGTCGCAAGATAGTGGATATCATCGCCCCCAAGGAGATCCTCAAGTACTTGCAGAAGGTCCTGCCCAAGTTCAAAGGCAAGACATGGCCGGAAATCAAGGAAATTCCCCTTGCTCGCGACCTTGCGACCTACAAAGCCAAAGAGAAAGAGGTCGTCTCCGAAGCCCGCTCCCTCCTCCGCAAAGTCGCCGCCACCCAGTCCAAGATCGACGCCATCGTCTACGACCTCTACAGCCTGACCGCAGACGAGATCGCAACCATCGAGGCCCCACACTCCTGACCCCCATCCATTCGTGCAGCCCAAGCCTAACCGCTGGCACCCCGTGATGCTTCCTGACGACTACATCAGGAGGATGAAGCAGGACCTGGAAGAGATCGAGGCTCAGGTCGAGGCCGAGACCCGGTACGAACCCGACCCCGATTCCGCCCGCCGATTTGACACGGGTGCCTTGGAGTCCTAGAATGCAGCCGCGTTCAGGCCAATACGCGGCACGGAGAGTGCCTTGATTGCAGTCAGGATCCGGTAGTGCACTGGCCCATCGAAAATAGGAGGAACAATGAAGTGCATACTCATACTGGCCGCCTTCCTAGCGCTGCTGTGTGGTCCCGCCCTGGCGAGTGAGGAGACTTCGGGCGCTACCGCCCAGCCGACAAAGACCGGCTGCTGCCCATTCGGAATCACGTGGAACGCAAGAGTGGACAGCAACTGGGCGGCCACTCACACCAAGCTGCTTGCGCCGACGGCCGGTGAACTGTACGATGCGGGAACTAGCCTACGAAATGTGCGCAACTACCTAGCCTATAGTTTCATCGCATCTGTCGGCGGGGGCTTGGCCGGGCTCATTGCGAGCAGTCAGCACAACCCCCACTCGTCAAGCCAGAACGGTGCGTACTACGCCTTCACTACTGTTGCCAGCGCGTTAGGGTTCGTTTCGGCAGTATACCTGGTCAGAACGTGGTTGGAGACGGGGAGCGCAGGCGACCGCCTGCACAACGCAGCACTGGGCTGGGCAAAGGCGGGCGCGACGGACGGTGCGGCCAAGACCGATTCTGAAAGGTAGCCTGAGAGTTCGCGGGCACGGGAGTTCAAGGAACAACGACACCAAGGAACTCCCTGCGCAGCAGCGCGGCTAGGGCAACGCGGACGTAGTCCGCGAGCTTCAAGCGACAAGCATCAAGCTAGCGCAAGCACAAGCGGGCGCGGCGAAGCCGCGAGATTGAGGTAGAGGCTAGATCGAGGTTAGGCCAAGGCTGAGGTCGAGACCCGAATCGCAGCATATGCCGTCTGACAGCTTCTGGCATTTCAGATTGCAGATTGAGGCCCGCGAGCGGGCAATACCGAAGCCCGAAACCCGAATGACGATTGAAGCCCGAATGACCCCAATGACAGAAAGCAAGACCGCTGATAGCTGACAGCCAACGGCTGACGGCTTCCGGCCAGACTCTGGTCCCCAGCCCCTCGTGCGTGTGATTCGCCATTCGTCATTCGGACTTCGTCATTCTCTGCCCGCCCTTCTCCCCTGCTTTTGACTTTCGGCTCCGACTTGGCTATACTGACCGGCCATGCGAGGGTGGCGGAATTGGCATACGCGCTGGATTTAGGATCCAGTCCCTAACCGGATGGGGGTTCAACTCCCCCTCCTCGCATGCAATCAAGGAGAAGGTTGAGACTGAGGCAAAGGCTGAGGTCGAGGCCGAAGCAGCAGCCTTGCGCAAACCTTAACCTGGACACTAACCTGGACCTCGACCTTTTGTAGGAGAACTGTTTGGAGAAGATAGTCAGGTCGCCGAAAGAGTGGCTGCGCGAAGTTGACGTTACAATCGAGCCCGAGAAGCTGAAGACGAAGCTCGAGGAGTTCTTCGTCGATTATCAGGCCAAGGCCGTGGTGCCGGGGTTCCGCGTGGGCAAGGTCCCGCGCGCCATCCTCGAACGCCGGCTCGGCGACAAGCTCCAGAGCGCGGCGGCCGAGGAGCTGGTCGAGGACGCGATCCGTGAAGTGCTGGCCGACGACTCAATCAAGCCGGTCAACCAGCCCCGGTTCAACAACATGGAGATCGCACCGGATAAGTCCATCAAGTTCCAGCTCTCCTATGAGGTCATTCCCGACTTCCAGTTGAAGGAGTACGCCGGGCTCGCCTTAAAGAAGCAGGAGCCGACCGGGTTTGATGCCGAGTTCGAACGCCGGCTGCAGGAACTGCGCGAGAAGTGCGCGACCTTCAAGCCGGTGGCTCGTGCGGCCCAGGAGCACGACTTCGTGGTGGTCGACTACAAGACCTATCTCGGCGAGGAGGAGGCCGGCAAGCCGCGCTCGAACGTGATGATGGAGCTGGGCGACGCGATGAACACGCCCGAG
>JAFGRF010000111.1 GCA_016935295.1 Caldifarciminota bacterium
GCAATTCCGGCACGCGCGTCGTCGTGTACCTTGCGATGCTGTCATCATCAAAATCGAGCGGCGTGCCGTGCGTCTCGACCAGATACAGGCCCTGGTCTGAGCCACAGAGCAGCCTGGTGCCGTCCCAGGTGAGAACCCGGATGTGCATGGCCATGTCGCTCGGGCGGTACCTCCATACGCGACCGCTCTCCGGTACGACAACGACCAGACCCCCACCGTCGGTCCCAACCCACAAGTTGCCGGACGCGTCGCGGCTGACACACAGGCAGCGGTTGGTGGGCAGGCCGTCAGTATTGACGAACGTCCGCCGCAGCGTGGGCGCGTCCGCGATGTCAAGGCACACGACGCCACCGTAGGTAGCCAGGAACAGCGTCGAGTCGGTCCCCGCCATCCCGTTCACGAAGTTGGTGTTGGTGTACGCCCGCCAATCCGGGCCGCCTGAGGCCACGATCAGTGCAGCGAGCAGAATGTTCATGTTGCCGCTAGACGATAGTAGCGCATGACAAGCAGGCGTCAATGGTTGTCAACTGGCCCCCCGGGCGCCGACCACTGCCCTGAGCGTGCGCAGCAGTATTGAGAAATCCATCCAGAGCGACCAATTGCGGATGTAGTACTCGTCCAGCGTCAGCCGCTCTTTGAAAGGCAGCGATGTCCGCCCTGACACCTGCCAGAGCCCGGTCATGCCCGGCCGCACCCGCACGATCGTGTCGAGCGACTCGCCGATCCGATCCGACTCCACCGGCAGGTAGGGCCGCGGCCCGACCAAGGCCATCTCGCCCCTGAGCACATTCCAGAGCTGCGGCCACTCATCCAGGCTGAACCGCCTCAGGAACCGTCCCACCTTGGTGACTCGCGGGTCATCAGGAATCCGGGCGTACCTGAGCCACTCGTCGCGCAGCGCGTCGTCCGCGGCAAGCATCTCCTCCAGCCGCTGTTCGGCGTCGCGGTACATCGTCCTGAACTTGAGGCAATCGAACGTCCGGCGGCCGCGCCCTATGCGCTTCTGCCGGAAGAGTATCGGCCCCTCGGATGATGCCTTGACCACAATGGAAAGCACGAGGAAGATGGGCGACAGCAGCACAAACAACAACAGCGTGCCGAGCAGTTCCACCACGAGCTTGGTATAGATGTTGAGCGGGCGGAGCAGGCTGTATCGGTACTTCATAACGAGCGTGCTGCCTACCTGCTCGACCTCGGCCGCCGTGCTCTGCAGCAGAGCGGCAGTCGGAACCACAAGCAGCTCCGCGAACCTGCGCTCTGCCAGCCTGAGCGCCAAGCGCATCTCATCCGGCGTGAACGAATCCGACACTATCGCGAGAACCGAACCCGGGACTGCCGCCTCCGCCAGCGCGGGTTCCACGTTTCCGCTCCCCGGAGTATGAGAAACCTGACGTACGACGAGGTAGCCAAGCGCGGGATGGCGGCCCAACTCGACCAGGAATTGCTCGGCCGTCGCGCCGCCACCCAGAACCGACAGTTGCTGCCGACCTAGCCTGAGAACCGCCAAGAACTTTTTCAGGAACAAACGGACAAGCGGGGCGAGGAGCATGCTGAAGAGCAACGCCAGAAGCACCGCCACCCGAGAGACAATCCAGATCCGCCAGAGGAAGAGCAGGATCATGACGGCGGCCGTGGCGATGATGACGCCGCGCACGTAGCGGCGAGCCTCCTCCCACGCGACGAGCCGCTTCGTGTACAGACCCTCGTAGGCGAAGACAAACGGATAGACAGCCAGCACGAACGCTTTCTCCGTTAACATATGGACGTGCAGGCCTGGCGGGAAGATGTAGGGCGTTCCGGTTTGGAACCAGTTGCGGACCAGATACCCAAGGGCAAAACTGGCAAAGACGGCCGCGCAGTCACCAAGAACAAGCATGGTCGTGGTGGCGAGACGTTGCAGGCGACTCATACCCGATGTAGGCCGGACTGCCAGGAGTACTCGAACTCCCTCAGACCGACGAGCCAGCCTGCCTCGGAGATAGACAGGTACGCGGCAAAGGCCACGCGCAGGGCCAGCCTGCTCGGCCAGGCCCGGTCAAGGGTGAAGTAGCGCATCAGCGCCTTCAACCGCTGGTAGTCTCCGAACTGCTGAAACCGGCGCCTTACGCCGCCATAGAAGTGCTCTACCCCGAGACGCGGCTCCAGGTACACGCCCCAGCCCGAATGTCGGATGCGGCGACAGATATCCATGTCCTCAGCATACATGAAGAATCCCTCATCAAACCCCGCTACCTGATCCAGGGCGGCACGCCGGAACACGACCAACGTCCCGATGACCGCCTCGACCGGAACGGGCTCCGTTGCCAAGTGAGCGCCCGCGTATTGGAAGTCCCGCGCCGCGGAGTAGCGAGGAAACGCCCGGGCAAGCGGCGAACGTCGACCGGCCAGCAGGTAGCGCAGCCGCGGCAAGCGCCGCGCCGACGGCTGCGGAGTGCCGTCGGGATAGCGCAGTTGCGGCGACACAGCGCCGGCGTCCGGCCGCTCATCCATGAATCCTACCAGCCCTGTCATCACCGGTTTCGAAAACACGATATCCGGGTTAGCGACCGCTACATATCGACCGGACGCGTGCCTGTACCCGCGATTGAATGCCGCCCCGTAGCCCAGGTTTCGACCCAGCAGGACCAACCTGGCGCCGCGCCGGCGACAAACATCCACCAGTTCGGCTCGCTCACGTGAACCGTTGTCCACAACCAGAACCTCGAACCGCAGCTGCGGCTCGGCGTCGTGCAGGGAAGACAGCGCGCGGTTCAAGAATCCGGCCGAGTTATAGTTGATGAAAACGACGGTCAGGTCGGGGCGCATCAAGGACAGTCTATGGCAGTTGTCCTCCCTTTCAAGACTAGTCGGCCAGCCGACGGACGATGTCGCCCTGGCTGTTCCGGATATCAACCACCACTGTCGGCCGGCCCAGCGCATGCGACGCACAAGCCATGCACGGATCATAGGCACGAAAGAACATCTCGACGGTGTTGAGCAACCCATCGTTCACTTCGCCCTTGTGAACCAGCTCTTTGGCTGCCTCGCGGATTGACATGCAGATCGGCCCTTTGTTGTTGGTCGTAGCAACGATCAGATTGACCTTCTCGACCAGAC
>JAFGRF010000112.1 GCA_016935295.1 Caldifarciminota bacterium
ACCGCAACCGGTTTCAGCGCCGCCCACGGCAAGACCCCGGCCGACCTCTACGTCAAACCAACGCCGCGCGGCGAATACGTATTCCTCAAGAAACAGGCAGAACCAGTGCCCACGACCAGAGTTCTGCGGCAGGGCTTGCCCGGCATCATCGCCGCGCTGCCGTTCCCGAAGAGCATGCGCTGGGACGCCACCGAAGTCAGATTTGCCCGGCCGGTCCGCTGGCTGGTTTGTCTGTTCGGAGACGAAGTGGTCGAGTTTGGGTTCGGCACGCTCAAGTCCGGCGCCGAATCGTGGGGACTCCGCAACTCGGTACCGCCCTCGTTTCGTATCCCGGGCCCGGCCGAGTATGAGTCCACCCTCAGCGCCCACGGCGTCATTGTCCCGCGCGACGCCCGCAGAACTGCCATCGCGCAGGAACTGAAGAGTCTTGCCGCCTCTGCCGGCGGCAGGCCGGTCGAGGACGAAGAACTGCTTGAAGAGACGACAGACATCACCGAGTCACCGGAACTGCTGCTCTGCTCGTTCCACCCCGACTACCTCGACCTCCCGGCCGAGATACTGACCACAGCGCTCAAGAAACACCAACGTTGTTTCTCGGTTCAGGGCGAATCAGGCCTCCTGCCACGATTCATCGCGGTGGCCAACACTCCGGGCTGCGACGCGAAGACGGTGAGTGGTTGGTATGAGAAAGCAGCCGAGTCCCGGCTCCGCGACGCCCGCTTCTTCGTAGAAGCTGACCTCAAACACGACCTGGAGGCTCTCGTCGAAGAAGAAAAGCAGGTGACCTGGATCGAAGGCATGGGCAGCTACTTCGACAAGACCAGGCGCCTGCAGAAGCTCTGTGAGTATTTGGCCGGGAGCGTTCCCGACACCGATGCACCAGCACTGCTCCGCGCTGCGCTTCTGAGCAAGGCCGACCTGCTCACCAACATGGTCCGCGAGAAGGAGTTCACCTCCCTGCAGGGACGCATCGGCGGTATCTATGCCCGCAGGCTGGGCGAGTCGCCGGACGTGGCCGAAGCGATTACCGAACACTACCTGCCCCGGTTCGTCGGCGACAAGCTGCCGCAAACCCGCAACGGTGCGCTGCTCTCGATAGCGGACAAGCTCGACAATATCGTGGCAACGTTCCTGACCGGCGAGATTCCCACCGGCTCCGAAGACCCGTTCGCCCTGCGGCGTCAGGCGACCGGGCTGCTGACCATCGTGCTCAAACAGAGCCTGCCGGTCGACATCGGCAAACTTGTCTCAGCTGCGGTTGAACTCTTCCCGTCAGCCAAAGAGGAATACGCTTCACAAGTCCCCGGTCTGCTTCGCGAGCGGCTCAACTCCCTGCTCGCCGATGAAGGCATCCGCTACGACATCGCGGCGGCAGTGATGGAGACGAGCTGGCAGCAACCCGCCCAGGCGATGACACGTGCAACCGCGCTCTCTGCCTTCCGGGACGCACCCGAGTTCCTCAAGCTCGTGGTCGGCCAGAAACGCGTGGCCAACATCCTCAAGGGACTGTCAGTTGCAGGCCTGCCCGCCGAGCCGCTCCTCGCAGAGCCAGCCGAGAAGCTGCTCTGGCAGGAATCACGCAAGGTCGAGCCCGACCTCGATACCGCGCTCGCCGCGCACGACTACCGGCACGCCTTCGAGTTGCTGCTCGGCCTGCGACCGACCATCGACAAGTTCTTCGACGACGTCCTGGTCATGGCCAAGGAAGAAGACCTGCGTACGAATCGACTGCGCCTGCTCGCCTACGTCCGCTCCCTGTTCGGCCGCGTCGCCGACCTCTCCAAGATTGTCATCGAAGGTCAGTAGCAGGGACATGACCGCGAAAACGGGGACTGTACCGGATTGCGGCCGCGTCCTTGCGGCCGGGGACTGTCCCCGCTTTCGCGGACGGAGCGCTTCCCCTTCCCGCGCACGCGATTCTGCATTCTGCCTTCTGACTTCTGCATTCTGCACTCTCCTGCTCCTCAACTGCCGCCCTTCTTCCCCCAATCGCCAATCGCCAATCGCCAATCGCCAATCGCCTGACGCCCCTCTCCCCTCTCTACCCAGGCTGGAACTCCGGATCAGAGACGCCCGCATCTTCGCCGAGGTAGTATCGCAACCTGAAGACCGCGCCCTCGGCCTGATGTATCGCCGCAGCCTTGCCCCGGACTCAGGCATGCTTTTCGTCTTTGACTCCTCCGAGTTCCAGCGCTTCTGGATGAAGAATACACTCATTCCTCTCAGTATCGCCTTCATCACCCGCGACTCGCTGATAACAGACATCCTGGAGATGGCCCCACTCGACACGACAACGCCCTACATCTCCTCGAAGCCTATCCTCTACGCGCTGGAGATGAACTCGGGCTGGTTTCAGTCCCATGGCATCAAGCCCGGAGACACGGTCCGGGGCATCTCGCACAACTAACTGCCAGCGCGTTCTGTCTACACCGGCTTGGGCCCGGGCGCAGGCGGGAGCGTGGGAACACCGGCGTCCCAGACCGCCAGCGCCGCTTCGAGTATGCGGTCAAGCAGCTTGCGGTCCATCTCCGTCGGCCAGGCTGTTGCGTTCCAGTTCGCAACGCTCTGCTTGCGCCCCGGCGTATCCGGCAACGTGGTCCGGGCGATGTTCCCCGCCCGCATCGCCGCCTGCTTGTAGCGGCCAAGCATGCGTGCGTCGCACTGGGCCGACTCGGCGACCGCCAGCGCGGCCTTGTGCGCGCGTTCAAAGCCGGCCTGGGCCGCGTTGGCGTATCGAGACCAGGCACTCAACCACTCGGCGTGACACATCTGAGCGTCGGTCACGACCCGGTGCTTCGGCTTCAACGACATGGTGGCAAAAGCCCTGTCCGCCGGCGGCATCCAATCGAGCTCGTCGTGCGCGGCCATGTCCTCGAACACCACGCCTACGGCTAGCTCCAGGTATTCAGGGAAGGGCTCTACCAAGGCCCACTTCTTCGCCCACGCACGCACGGTGGCCAACCGTTCCTGCCGCTTCGCTTCAGGCGTTCTCCGCGTGCGGAAGAGCGCCGTGAAGACCTTCCGTCCGTACCGAGCCGTGAGCCGTCGAAACCTCGTGGCCGGCGACAGGCCCATGGCCGTCAGTTCGGTGTGGAGGAAGTGCTCGAACACCTTTCGCAGGTCCCAGTACCCGGCCCGGCGCCGCAAGCGCAAGACTTGCAGGTCGGGCTCCTGCTTTGGAGTGCGGGAGCAAGGCTCCCGCTTTTCCTGAAAGGCGGCAGCTCGCCGCTGCACGCACTCCAAGTTAGGACCGCCGGATGACACGCGCGGCAGCGGTGCTTCCTCGGCCCTCTTCCTCACCGGCACCGGAATCGGCAGCGCAGTGTAGCGGTCGAGCACCTCCTTCAGATCGCCGAACCCGGCCCGAACCGCGCGTAGATAGTCGGCCACCGTGAGCAGGCACGCGCCATCCAGCCCGCCTCGTTCCAGCTCACCCACCACCTTCCTACCTGTCCGCGACTTCCCCATCGCATCCGCGACCTCCTGCTGCGTCATCCCTGCCCGCTTGCGCAGCTCCACCAGTCGGCGAGACGCGCCGTCCACCAGCTCCTCTCGCCCGCGCTGCTGACTAGTGCTGTTCACGTTCCGAATAGGACCGCTGCCCGCTTGCCTGGCGCGACCTCCTCACCCTCGCTTCGCTCTCCCTCTCCTCCAAGAGGAGAGGGATGGGGTGAGGGGAAACCAACGGCTTCCGGCCGGGCCATTCTCTTTCCGCCGCGGAGCCTCCAGCCATCCGACTCCGTCTCAACCTTGGTGCCTTGGTGTCTTGGTGGTGAGAATTCCCTCTCCTGTCCGTCACTTCTGCAATCTGCATTCTGACTTCTGCCTTCTGACTTCGTCCGAACCTTCGTGTCTTTGTGTCTTTGTGGTGAGAATCCGCTCCTCGATCCGCCACTTCTGCCTTCTGCATTCTGACTTCTGCCTTCTGACTTCGGTCGATCTCCTCTCAGTCGATGGCCCCTGAACGAACCATCTCCTCAAAAAGCTCCATCACCGCTTCCTTCATCCGCCGGAACGGCGCGGTCGGTCCGAGTTCTGCCTCTGGCCCAGATCCGGACCTTTGTGTCTTGGTGTCTTTGTGGTGAGAATCCGCCGGTTCGAGTCCGTGCTCAACCGGCCACCTGTCCAGCTTCTCCAGCGCCCGCTCGCGCCAGACCGGCCTGGCCTTCCGCAACCGCCGGAGTGTCGCGAACACCAGCCTGCCGTATGACCGCAGGTGAATCCCGACGGTGTCTGCCCAGCCGATGCGCAACTCGTTCAGCACGTTGTTCAGCTCACGCTGCAGCCGCATCTGCCGCCACTCGGAATTCCCCCGGGCGACTGCCCGTCTGACCCGTTCAGCCGCGGCGGCGTCGCTCCGCACTAGTCGCCTCCCCTTGTGCGTCAGCCCGATGTGATAGTAGAACGCCCGGCGTGCAAGCAGCGGCGGCAGGGTCTCAATCGCCGCCAGCACGCCCCTGGATGCCTGCTCCTCAGGCACAGTCTCGCGCGACGTGTACCGGTCAAGGACGTCCGACAGCGCCTCAATCCCGCACCCGCACGCCCGCAGAAAGTCCAGCAGCCGCACAAACTTAGGCCCGTACTTGAGGTATCCGCGCTCAACCCAGCAAACGGAGGACTTCCCACCGGATCCCTTGAGCCCCATGAGCGTGGCAACGGCCTCCTGCGACAGCCCGGCCTGCTCCCGCAGCAACCGCAACCTTCTTCCTACTTCCTTCGGAAGTAGGGTAGAATCTGTTGGCCCATTTGAGGCACGGCTCACACTCCCAGTTTAGTATAGGCCCCATAGAAATCAAGCCGGTGATGTCCTATACTTCCTGTAAATTCGGAATGGTGCGATGATGTTGAGCGAGCAGAGAGAAGGCGTAAGCTCCAGTTGTATAAA
>JAFGRF010000113.1 GCA_016935295.1 Caldifarciminota bacterium
GGTCGCGTCGTCGTTGTCAACCGATATCCGCCCGCTGGGTTCGTATCCCGGTTCTCCAACCAGGATGTCATCGCCCCAGAAACGCGCAGGTTGCTGCCAGTTTGGGTCGTCGAACTCGCTCGGCGTCCCGGTGCCACCGGGGTCCTGGAGCGCCCAGTCCGGCTCACTGCTCTTGATGACGTTGCTGGTGCCGTCGGACTGCCCTTGGTCGGCCGGCTCGAGCCCGGCACAGAGGTGCTGCCATGGTGGGACCACGCGTTCGGTCGGGCCGGTCTCGACCGAGCTTGCGGCGAGCACTGCTCCTGCGAGCAGCAGTGTAACGAGGACGAGCTTCTGCATACTTACTCCTTCGTTCAGAGTCTGCGTTCTCTCCGTGGACTTCGGAGCGATTGGTCGCGCTCCAATTCAATATAGAGGCCCGTGTCCTGTCTGTCAACAGCCAAGTGGGACAGTATTCAACAATGCGAACAATCCTCCGGCGGAGGCACCCCCCGAATGGGGCTGTCGACCTCGGCGCCGGCTGTTGACAATCGGTACCGTTGAGATGACAATCTTCCACATGGCTGACGTACGGCCGCTGGTACTTGCCCTTGCCCTGGAAGCGGCGCCGCTGGGCGTTGTCCGGCAGGCCCGGCCCGCGCGGCGAAAGAGCGCGTACGTAGTCACGCTGGTCGTGGAACCGGACGACTACGAACCGGTCGGTCTCGTCGAAACCGAGTCCGGTATCGACGTGCTCTGGCGGTATTGCGGAAATCCGAGACTGGCGGGTAGTTGAACCATGGCACGCAAGTACAAGATCCCGAAGCGCGACGCGGAGCGGGCCCTGAAGGTACTTAAGTATGAGCGGAAGACGGAGCCGAAGTACAAGCAGCCCAACTCGTTCGGGGCGTACGTGCTGCTGCTCATCGGTCTGGCCGTTGCCGGGTTGGTAGTGTACTACGTCCTCAATCACAAGGAGCAGTTCTCGGACCTCTGGCGCCGGGCAACGCACCAGGAAGCACCAACCGCTCCGGTCTACCCCGACCAGTAGCGTAGGCCGTCATCATCCGGTCCGCCCTGCAGACGACAAGGCAAAGCACCGTACAGTTTGCCCTGCAGGTCATCCTGCGAGTCACACCGCAAGTCGCCTTGAGGACGGCGCGGCAGACAGCGGCGAGAACAGCAGTCGGGGCAACACTGGCAATTGCGTTCTGGATCCTCCTTGAAATCGCGCCGCAGACCGTGATCCAGACCGCCCCGAAAACAGCTCGGACAATCACCTCGGGAGGAGCTTTGCCAATGGCCCCGCAGACCACCTCCTGAACCGTCCCCGGAACGACCCCCAGGGCGACTCGCACAGCGAACCGAACCGCTTCTAACAGTCCCTTTGTGCCATTGACCCGCATTATACAGACCTGTATAATGCGAATAATGACGATGGATGCACCTGGTTCACGGCCGGAGTTCCGCAAATGAACCTCGCGAAGCGGCGGGAGTTCCTGATGCGCGAGCGGTGGTTTTCGCTCTGGGACAAGGTCGAGGTGATGGACCCGGTCACACAGGGCGTGGTCGGGCACTTCCAGCGGAAGCTCCTCACTCTGCGCACGCAGTACCGCCTGCAGGACCCGCTCGGCGACATTGAGCTGATTGTCCAGCAGAAACTGCTGGCTTGGCGGCCCACGTACAAGTTCTTCCGCGGCAACCCGTCGGGTGAGCCGGACGAGGTCGGGTTCCTCGGGATTCTCAGAAGGGGATTCTTCGCCTTCTATCCGCACTACTGGTTCGAAGCCGCTGACGGCAGTCGCCGCTTCGAGGTGAACGGTGACTTCTTTGGGCTCAGCTACGACATAGTCGAGAACGGCCGGAGTATCGGCAGCGTCTCGAAGAAGTTCTGGGCCATTCGCGACACCTACGGCCTCAGGATCGAGCCAGCAATCCCTGACCAGACCGCGCTGCTGCTGTTGGGCGCGGTCATGGTCATCCACGCCATCCAGGAGAAACGCGGCCGCCGCAGCAGAGGCTAGCGCTGCCTCAGTTTGACTTCGGCGGGCCGCTAGCTATCCTATAGCCGGGTCGGGGTTTCGACCCGGACACTTGGAGTGAACCCGGCAACGGCGGTCGCTCGCGTCAGAAGCGGCCGCGCGTGCTTCCGAAGCACAGCCCGGAATCAATAATAGCCGTTGCGATAACGTAAGTCCTTACAATTACTTATTGCAGGAGGCATCATGCTACCGAAATTCAGCAATGAGCCGTATCTGGATTTCTCTAAGCCCGAAAATCAGGAGCCGATGAAGAAGGCGTTCGCCGACCTGAAGGCGAAGTCGAAGACCGTCTATGACCTGGTCATCGGCGGCAAGCACATCAAGGCCAAAGAGGAGTTCGTTTCCTACAATCCCTCGGACAAGAGCCCGGTCGGCACGTTCCAGAAGGCTACGGTGAAGGAAGCCGAGCTGGCCATGAAGGCCGCGCTCAAGGCGTTCGAGACCTGGCGCTACATGCCTGCCATCGAGCGGGCCGGCATCGTGCTGCGCGCGTCGCGGATGATGAAGCAGCGCCGGTTCGAGTTCGATGCGGCGATGATCCTCGAAGAGGGCAAGAACTGGCTCGAGGCGGACGCGGACTTCGCCGAGGCCGTGGACTTCCTTGAGTTCTATGCGCGCGAGGCAATCCGCTACGACGCGCCGGCAGGCGTGACCCCGTTCCCGGGCGAGAGCAACGAGGTGCGCTACATCCCGCTGGGCGTGGGCGTCGTGATTCCGCCGTGGAACTTCCCCTGCGCCATCATGGCCGGGATGACCACCGCGGCCATGGTCGCCGGCAATACCGTGGTGCTGAAGCCCTCTTCGGACGCGCCGCTCGTCGCTGCGCTGTTCGTCGATGTGTTGGAGAAGGCCGGCATGCCGGCCGGGGTCGTCAACCTCCTGACCGGGCCAGGCGGCTCGGTCGGCGACTACCTGGTCGAACACCCGAAGACTCGGTTCATATCTTTCACCGGCTCGAAGGCCGTGGGTCTGGGGATTGTCGAGAAGGCGGCGAAGACTCAGAAGGGCCAGATCTGGATAAAGCGCGTCGTAGCCGAGATGGGCGGCAAGGATTGTATCATCGTCGACTCGGAAGCGGACTTGGACGAAGCGGCCCTGGGTACCGCTATCGCCGCGTTCGGGTTCCAGGGGCAGAAGTGCTCGGCCTGCTCCCGGGTCATTGTCGACGCCAAGGTATACGACGAGTTTCTCGAGAAGCTCCTGATTCAGACCAGGAAGTACCATGTCGGCCCGGTCGAAGACCAGAAGAACTGGCTCGGGCCGGTCATCAACGAGAAGGCGTTCAACTCCATCATGGAGTACATCGCCGTCGGCAAGAAAGAAGGCCGTCTGGTGCTGGGTGGCAAACGCGGCCCGGAACAGGGCTACTTCATTCAGCCCACGATTATCGCCGACATCAAGCGTAGCGACCGCATTGCCCAGGAGGAGATTTTCGGCCCGGTGCTCGCGGTCATCAAGGCGCGCAACTACTCCGATGCTCTGGCAGTTGCCAACGGCACCGAGTACGGCCTCACCGGCGCAGTCTACACCCGGGATCGAGAGAAGATCTACCGGGCAAAGCGCGAATTCATGGTCGGCAACATGTACATCAACCGGAAGTGCACCGGCGCGCTGGTTGACGTGCAGCCGTTCGGCGGGTTCAACATGTCCGGCACCGACTCCAAGGCCGGCGGCAGGGATTACCTGCTGTTGTTCCTGCAGGCGAAGTCGATGACGGAGCGGTTCTAGGAATAGGGCCAATAGGACCTACTGACCTATGGAGAAGGCAATGCCGGATAGAAAACGCGTCATCATCGTCGGTGCCATCGGGATGGACTACCACGTATTCAACACCTACTTCCGGGACAACCCGGAGTACGAAGTCGTGGCGTTCACCATGGCCAGGGAGCAGAATCTCGGGACGACCGGTGGCCTGCGGCCGTACCCCGCCAGCCTCAGTGGCAAGCTCTACCCGAGCGGAATTCCGACCCGGTACGAGCACGAACTGCCGAGCCTGATAAAGGAGCTCAGGGCAGAAGAGGTGGTGTTCGCCTACTCGGACGTGTCTCACAACTACCTGATGAACCTCGCGTCGCAGGTGCTTGTGGCCGGGGCGAACTGGCGCCTGCTGTCGCCTCGGTTCCTCCAGCTTCAGGCGAACAAGCCGATTGCTGCAGTCTGCGCGGTCAGAACCGGTTGTGGCAAGTCACAAACCTCACGCCGCGTGTACGAGATACTCAAGAACAAAGGTCTGAAGGTCGTGGCGGTGCGGGAACCCATGCCCTATGGTGACCTCGAGAAGCAGGTCTGGCAGCGGTTTGAGACCTACAAGGACCTCGATGATGCGAAGGCGACCATCGAGGAACGCGAGGAATACGAGCCGTACATCGATAACGGCATGATTATCTATGCCGGGTGCGACTATGGGGAGATCCTCAAGCACGCCGAGGAAGAGGCCGACGTCATTGTCTGGGATGGTGGCAACAACGAGATTGCCTTCTTCAAGCCGGACTTCCTGGCCGTCATTGTCGACCCGCTCAGGCCCGGGCACGAACTCCGCTACCATCCGGGCGAGGTGAATCTCAGGTCGGCCGACGCCGTGGTCATCAACAAAGAAGATACGGCCAGGCCGAACGACATCGAGAAGGTGCGAGCAAACGCTAAGGCGGCGAACCCGAAGGCTATCATCATCGACGCCGATTCACCGCTGACCGTGGCCGACCCGGCCGCGGTCAAGGGGAAGCGCGTGCTGGTGGTCGAGGATGGTCCGACCGTTACCCACGGCGGCATGGGCTATGGCGCGGGCAAGATTGCCGCACAGCAGTTCGGAGCGAAGGAGATGGTGAACCCGCGGCCGTTTGCCACGGGTTCTCTCGCGAAGACCTTCGAGGAGTTCAAGCACCTGCAGAACGTGCTGCCGGCGATGGGCTACTCGTCCGAGCAGCTCAAGGAACTTGAGAACACCATCAACGCGGCCGACTGCGATATCGTGCTTTCCGGCACGCCGATTGACCTGACCCGCATTATCAAGCCGAACAAGCCCATCGTGCGCGTGAGCTATCGGCTGCAGGAGAAGTCCAAGCCGGACCTCGAGGAGCTGTTGACCGCGATGCTCAAGCGAAATGGCCTGCTGAAGTAGCGGCTGCCCGGCGGGTCACCCGCCAACTATGGAAGCCAGCGCCGGAGAAGACCAGACACTCCGGCGCTGGCGCATTACGGTAACCGTTGCCGCGTGGCTTCTGATTGCGCAGTCGGCGCTGGCCATCCTCTCCGGCCTGGCTGGAATCATGCTGGCGCCGCTTGCGGACCCGGGAGTGATGCTCGGCCAACTCGGTCCATACGTCGACCGTTCAAGCGCGGCGGCATTCGGGACGCTCATGCGACAGGCCGCGCTTCTGAACCGAATCCAGACCGTCGGCAGCCTTGTGCTGCTGGCCGGATCCATCGGGCTGCTACTGCGGAAGAAATGGGGCTGGTACACGGTGATCGTGGTTCACGTGGCAGCGGCGGCCGCGGTGTTCATCTGGATGATGCCGATGTTCGAGAACCTCTACCGCGCACTCGACCCACGCAGCGCCGGCACGATGGCGCTCGCGATGTCAGTACTCGCGGCCCTGGCACCAGCAGTGGTTGTGGCGTTCCTGCTTCTGCGACCGGTCGTCAGTCAGTTCCAAGAACAGGGGTCTAGGATTCCAGGAGTCTAGGGGTCCAGTCCGGACACTCGAATCCTGGAATCCTTGAGTCCTTGATTCCTTCAGATGCGGAGCACCTTCGCCCCGCGTATCTTGCGCTGCTTGAGTTCGAGCAGCGCCTGATTTGCGTCTTCCAGGCGATACTCCTGCACTTCAGGCTTGATTGGAATCTGCGCGGCCAACGCCAGGAACTCGCTCACGTCCCCGCGCGTGACGTTGGCAACGCTCTTGATTTCCTTCTCCATCCACAGGTGCTTCGCGTAGTCCAGCCCGAGCAGCGCCGGCTTGTCAGCTTCCTCTTTCCGAATCGCGTTGATGACCAACCTGCCGCCCGGCTTCAGGCGTTCAAGCGCGGCCACGATCGGCCCCCAGACTGGCGTCGTGTCGATGATCGCGTCCAGTAGCTCGGGCGGGCTGTCATTGGTGTCGCCCGCCCAGGTCGCTCCTAACTCGCGGGCAAAGGCCTGTTCCTCCTTGCTGCGGGCGAACACATACACGCGCGTCTCTGGGTACTGAAACAGGACGGTCTTCAGCACGAGGTGTCCCGACGCGCCGAAACCGGTCAGGCCCAGGGCGCCGACAAAAGCCGCCGATGCACGCCGATGGACGTCGACGGTTTCCTTGAGACCGGGCCTGAATCTGCGTGTATCTGCGTCTATCGGCGGTTTCACTCCCTCGATGATGCCGGCCAGCCGCAGAGACCGGTAGCCGACGGCTCCGGCGCAAAGTAGCGGCGCAGCTTCGGCGTCGGTGAATACCTCTGGTATCTGGTACGCGAAGTCCTCCGGGACGACCATGTACTCGGCATAGCCGCCGTTCGCGTCGCGGCCCGTTGCCTTGAATTTAGAACAAAGATTTTCCTGTCCGGAACGACAGAACTCACACCTGCCGCAAGCTGAGAATATCCACGCCACGCCCACGCGGTCGCCCACACGGAATCGCGGGGACTGTACCGGATTGCGCTGCGCTCCTGCGCGGCGGGGACTGTCCCCATCCGGCGATTCCGTGACAGCCACAACGCTACCCACAACCTCGTGGCCGGGAATCACGGGCAGCCTCAGAGGCGGAGTCCGTCCCTCTATCTCGTCGAGTTCGGTGTGACAGACACCACAGACCGAGACCCTGATGAGTACCTCACCTGCCGCAGGGATCGGTTGCGGCACGTCGCGCAACTCCAGCGGCGCATCTTCCAGTCGCCCCGTACGAGCAATGACCATTGTCTTCATTGGTTGCTCCTGCTCAAGCCTAGGCTGTAGCAGGGCGATTTCAAGTCCGTCCGAACTCCACCTTCCTAGTTCTGGCCTGGGTACATGGTGACCCCCTGAGAGAGGTCCGTCGGTCGGCAGGCGTTGCGCCGCGGAGATGGAGAGAGATGCGACGGAACGTTCGCGAGATTTGTCGGTCGGCAGGTGCTCGGATGCGCCATGGCAAACAGA
>JAFGRF010000008.1 GCA_016935295.1 Caldifarciminota bacterium
AATCTCCTGACTGGCCGTCTGGCCCGGGAAGAAGTCCTCCCAAGCGAGGCTCTGAGTCGAGGTTACTGCATAGTAGAGGTTGTAGTTCCCATCTACGCCTGTATCCTGGTAGTGAAGTGCCCCTTGCGGGCTGATCACACGTTCTCCGGAAAGACCGGGGTCTGTCGCCAGCACAAGATACTGCCCGCCCTTGGGCGCTACCTTGTCTGCGGAGGTTGTCTCCATACCCGCAGACACGAGGAAATCGACGCCGTCGTACGAAAGTACGTAGATTGAGTCGGCATCGATATCATCGTCCGACAGATCGGCCTTCGTGCCGTCAAGGATAACCTTGATGGCCTTGTCGCCCAGTGAATCGACATCCAGGGTTGCGGCTCCGGCATTGTTCACGTCTGGATCGAACACCACAACCATGCCCGTCGTGTATGCTGTCAATGCCGGCGCAAGCGTGCAACTGTAGGCGTCTGAGCCAGTATTCGATGTGCAGTAGTGGCTCGTTCCTGCCTGAGCACTCGCTCTGGTTTCAATGACCGACGTGTTCACCGCCTGTTGAATCGTGATCTCGGTCCCGGTGTCCGCGAGCGTCGTGATGATGCCCGTTCCTGGCAGGTAGTTGTGGGTCGGTCGCGTCCCCACCGGCACCCCATCGTTCTTGATTTCTCGCCCGTCGGCCGCGCCACCGTCTCCCTGCAACATCCACGTGTTCTGCGCTGTGCAGCCATAGAGATTCAGTCCTGCCGTGGCGTTGCTGTCGAAGAACAACTCCCCTGGCGAGCACGTCGGTGGCAGTACCGAGCCAACGTTGGGTCCGTCTCCGAGCAGCTTCCAGACGTTCACACCCGTACAACCATAGGCATTCTGCCCTGGTGGCGCGTCTGTGTCAAAGAACAGCTCGCCGACTGAGCACGTGGCCGGCGGCTCCGTACCGGTCGCTACCGAGCTACCGCTCTGCAACTTCCAGGTATTGGTCGCGGCACAGCCATACAGATTCTGTCCTCCCTCGGCGTCGATGTCGAAGAATAGCTCGCCTATCGAGCACGTGACTGGCAGAGCAGTACCGACCTTTGCCGGCCGTGTGGAGGCGAAGTCTGCGAAATCGGCATCTTTGGCCTGTGTTCGCAGGGATATCTTCGTCTGTCCACTTGCGGACATTGTGGCTGTGAGAACCGATACGAGCGTGAACGCGGCTGCAATTCCTCTCATAATCACAAAACCTCTCTATTGGAATCGCCGGACACCCGACTCTTGCATGGAGACTGCAGGCATTCCAGCTTGTTGGCGGGCAATCGCCCGCTTCCCATTGTTGCACCCGCGACAGAGCCTCGAGTCGATTTTCGACTGTATCACATTGAAAACAGGAGGTCGATATATCTCAAACTGTTGTGACTATGTGAAGTCCGATGCAGCGCCGCGGATACAACGGCCCGCATCGAGTCTCCAGAAAAGGAAGAATTGCAGCGTTATGAGGCAGTATATCGGGCGCGATGCGCACCGCAAGTACTCGCTCTGGCGCCGATGAGGTTACCGAGATTCCTGTCGACAGGCAGCGCTCTCATGGATGACTAAGTCAAACTCGGCCCTCAAGGAGCGGATTACACCTTCACGTGTCCCAGCATATCTGCCGTTAACTGAGTATCATGTCGGAATCCTGCTCGCACCGGCTGAAGCTGTCTTGCTTTGCCGACACACTCCTGACCGGCCTCCCGCTGTTCGCCGGGCTGCTCTTCGATGACGGATCTCAGGACGAGACGGTACCAACAGAACTGCTGGGTGTCGCATCGTATAGGGTCATTCTGGCCACGAAGAAGCTTCCTTCCAGAACGCGGAGATGAGGCGAGGCCGACGGCGCATTCGCCGCAGGGTGCGCCGAGGCCCATCACTGAGTTGCCGGCAGTCTTTGAAGCAGATGTTGGGCAACGCGTGAATCCTGTGAGTTCGTGCCAGACTGTACGCAATGATCCTCTCCACAAGGGCCATGCTCCGATCGATCTCCTTTCGAGACTGTCCTTCAATGATCTGGAGAATCCGGCCGCGAGTGCCGTGGCCAGAGAGTACCCCCGGGGGGAGTTACTGTTCTTCGGGGTCAGCCCCGCGCGGCGCTGTGGATCATCGGCCAAGCTGCCGCGAAGGTGGTGACAGCCACTCGTTAAGGCCGGCAGCCCGTATGCACTACCCAGCACGCAGGAGCAAGAACAGCAGGAAGGAGAAACCCTCGTTTCCGCATCCTGGCCTGCCAGACTTTTGGACAGTCACCCGTGCCTCGGCGGAAGCCTGCCGGGGTAACGATCTTGACTACAAACTGAACACCCGTACGAACCTGGTGCAGGCCTTCCGCGCGTTCGACGATCTCTCAAACAACGGACACTGCCGCCTGAACTTCGATATCAGCGCGACCACGCAGCTACCGACGCGGCTGAACTGGAGCGTCTCGTTCAGCGACCGCTATTTGGGCAGTCTGGTGCCGGGGCGTGAGAACAACGACTTGCGCGATCCGACCGGACTCGGGTCCACG
>JAFGRF010000114.1 GCA_016935295.1 Caldifarciminota bacterium
ATCACCAGCAATGCCCAATATCGTCTGCAGGACGTACCCTATCTCGTTCGCCAGACCATCGATGTCGGGTCCTCGCTCGATCCCGCGCTCATCATCGAGAACGGAGTGGAGCTCCAGTTTGACTCGGGCGCCGCGCTGGCCATCGGCCGCAACGCCCGGGCGAGCCTGCAGGCCGACTCCGTGACGCTTACCGGCACCAGGGCTCAGCCCGGCGCGTGGAACGGGCTCGAACTCCATCGCTACGCCCTCAACACCAGCCGGGTCGAGCATTGCCGTATCCTCTACGGCGGCGGCGCCAGCCAGGGCGTACTCTACATCGACAGCTGCCTCCCCACGATCATCAACAACGAGATAGCCTGGTCCAGCAACTGGTGCATCTACCTGGTCGAAAGGGACACCTACCTTGAACCGGATACCCTCCGCTACTACAACTCCCTTCACGACTGGGCTCCGGGAGACACCGACATCATCGTCGGCTTCCGCCGACGCTGAAACAGACGCCGGACCGGCACTGCCGGCCCGGCTGGTTCTGCGGTCGCGTCCGCCTACAGCTCGCCGATAAGCTCGTCGTAGAGACCCAGCAGGTTGGTCTCATCCAGCTGGATCGCGTTCACCGTCCGCGCCAGCTTCTCCTGGCTCTGCTTCGTACCAACACGAATCCCGCTCTGGACAATCCCCTGGAGCTTGCCGATTGTCGCCTCGTTCTCGGCGATGACCCTGTCCAGCAGGTCGATCTGGTCCGGGAGCGCCTCGCGCATGTCTTTGAGAAACCGGTTCGCGCTCTCCTTGTTTGCGAGCAACGTCCAGACCAGACGGTCGAAGCACTCCCTGCCGCTGTCCGGGCACACGGGGCAGAACGGTATCGTGTCCAGACTCTGTATCCAGAGATCATAGGCGGCGATGCCTGACTGCCAGCCCGTGTCGGAAGATGTCTGGCCCAGCTCCAGCGCCTGGCTCAGCACCGTAGTCAGCATGTCGGCCGGGTCCGCTCCGGCAGCCGCGCGAAAGGAAACCTCGTACGCCTCGGCTATCGGGCCGCACAGCCTGACCTCGCCGGCTGAGCCAACGGTGTAGCCGTAGACCGCCGAATCACCGGGATTGTACCGGGCGGCAATGCCCCAGGTGTACCCGTTGCTTCCGGGCCAGACGGCATACACCAGCACCGGCTTGCCGCGGCCGAGTTTGCCTTGAACCGCGGCGCTCGCCTCGCTCTGCACCTCAGCCGGCGGCCGGGCCGAGTCACCGACGGCGAAAACCGTGCGGAACGTGAGGCCGTAGTACTCGGTCAGGCCCTCGACGTAGTCGCCGGCCAGACCGTCCGGCCATGCGCCGCGGCAGCCTTCGCGCCGGGCAGTAAACGCGAATGACTCGCCGGTGAGGGCTGCCAGCCAGTCGTAGTCCGCGACCACGCCGTAGTAGCCGAGGATATCCTTGATTGCCACAGCCAGCGCGCCGGGGTAGCGCTCGGCGTTGGGCAGCACGCCCAGCACGCCGGGCGTGGCCTCGACCTTCACCTCCGCCTCGCCGCGCAGCACGGTCATCGGAAGTTTCTCCTGGGATGCGACCGAACGGAACTGAAGTTGCACCAGCTCCCCGGTCGTCTTCACCGGCTCGCCGTTGTAGGAGACGATCAGGTCGCCGGGCTCGAGCCCGAGACTCTCGGCCTGGGTCCGGGGCAGCACACGCCAGATTGCCGGCCGGGCAATCCTCTGATATGTGGTGCCGAGCGCGGCTCCGGTCTCCTGCTTCTGGCAGGCGAGGACCGCGACCAAGGCAACAAGTGCCAGCGTGACAGAGTACCTATTCATTGTTACTCCTTCTGGGAAAAGCGGCCAAAAGCAGCATCCATGCCTGTGCTGAAGCCATTATGAGCGGGAGACGGGCAAAAGCAAGGGAAACGTTCCGGCAAAGCCCGAATGACCAAGTCCGAATGACGAATCAAGCTCGAATGAAGGACAATGTCCGATTCGAGTTTCGGGCTTCGTCATTCAATCGTCATTCGAGCTTCGGACTTCGGGTTTGTGCAGAGTACAGACGGACACGCCACAAAAGCGCGGCGCCGCTACTGCAAAATGTGAACTGAGAACTGGAGGCTCGCCCTACGCTGGCTTCGTGCCGACTACCGGCTCGCCGAGCCCGGCCGGCGCTTCGAGCCGCGTCGACAGGTCGGCCAGGCCGGCGCAGACTGCCTGCGCCTGAACGTCGGTCAGGGCGGAGTCCTTCAACCGCGGCCACATAGTCCGGGCCAGGGTTGCGGCCGACCACGTAGTCTTGACATTGACAAACCCGGCGTCTTCCATCGTCTCCTTCATCGTCTCGCTGGTGAAATGCTCGAGCTCATAGAAGCTCGCGCCGATGATTGACGCCTGGTTGCGCTCAAGGAACTGCAGCCCGACCTCGGGGTTGGCCGACGGAGTGGTTCCGATCCGGTCGATGAGGTCGCGGAGCTTGCGAAACTCCTCCTGCATCTCCGGCGTGTTTGAGAACTTGACCAGGTAGTTCCGCTCCCACGGTGGCCGGGTGTGTTTGAGCGAATAGTGATACCCGAGCGAATCGGCGGTCTCGGTCATCATCAGACCCTCGGTCAGGTCGCGCTCGCGTCCCTCGCTCGCCTCGAAAAAGACGCGGAACCGACCGCCCGGCTTCAGTACCCGGAATACCTCATCTATGGCCTTGATCGGGTCCGGGCTCTGCTCGATGGAACTCGCCGCGACCACCCCGTCGAAGCGGTCGTCGGGGAAATCGAGTCCGTTGGCCGGGACCTTCTTGACTGTGACGTTCTTGAGCCCCAGCTTCTCGACCGCGGCGTTGATGGCATCGACCCGGCGCTGCGAAGGCTCGGCGCCGGTCACAGCCTTGAACAGCGGCGCAATGCGGAGCAGGGGCCAGCCGTCGCCGGGCCCGATATCGAGAATGTCCTGGGCGCCGCCCATATGAGCGGCAAATTCCCGGATGCGCGCCTCGTCCATGAAGTGCCCTTCGAGGGAATACTCGATCGGGACGTCGATGACGGGCAGCTTGCCTCCGCCCTGCCGCTCCATGCGGTCAAAGGTCTGTTCCGCGCTGTTGGACTCAACCGGCTTGGCCGTATTGACAATCCAAGTCTCAAGAACCGTGTATTTCTTCGCCATGTTCGCGGCTATGATAGCCGCCCGAGCAGCCAAGTCAACTCGCACCGATTGTCGCGCACCCAATATCTACGCAGAAGACGCAGATTCCGAAGTGAACCACGCACGGACACAGATCAACACTGATATCCGTGCCTCGACCTGAGCCTCGATGTTAGCCTCAGTCTCAGCCTCTGCCTCTACCTCCAATTCGGCCGTTCATTGCACCTCACATTGCACGTCAGAAAGCGTCGGTGAAAGGACCTTTCACTGCGTAACGCACTGCGTCTGCAACTGCATCGTCAACTGGATAACTAACTGCGTCGCGAACTGCATGAACCATCGCGCGCAGCATTTCACCGCGAAATGCTCGCGAAACTGCTCACGGCATTGCACAAGCAAGCGCTCGCGTCATTGCTCGGTTCAATGCTCGACTCAATGCACCGGTCATTGCACACTTCAATGCGTCCTGCATTGCTCGGGCGAAGGCTACGGAGGAGGCGGCCTGGGGGTCGCTCCCCCCATGGCAGCACTGTTTCTACAGGGGCGAAGCCAATTGTGGTCAGGTCGCGGCCAACCACTACATATGGGGCCTTGTGCATAGGAACACACGGCCGCTCCTCCCGGCAGTCACACCGGAAGTGCCCGGTTCAATGTCCTTCCGAATTCACCAGTCGCGGCCGCGCTGAACACCCCACTGAGCGCCTCAGTGAAGCTGCAACTGAGGGCGCAAGTGAGCGGGCACGTCAGCGTTGCGGTCAGCCTGCCATTGAGAGCGTGACTGAACGCACCATTCAAGGTCGGGCTCGACCGGGCGCTGAGTGCGA
>JAFGRF010000115.1 GCA_016935295.1 Caldifarciminota bacterium
GACAGCGACAACCGCGTGGTCGCCGCCTACCTTGACAGCGCTGACGTGCGGCTCGCTTCGCTGGGCTTTGTTCCATTCCAGAACTACTCAGGAGCGACCGGCCAATGGGCGAAGCTGCTCGTCAACGCGATTCTCTGGGTCTGGCCCGGTATGCCGGCGGTCAGCGTCACCGCCCCCGATACGGGGAGCATCTGGAACGTCGGGACGTCGCACGACATCACCTGGACCGCAGCCAACGGCCCGATTACCCGGGATTCGATCGTCTACAGCACCGACAACGGCGCGACCTGGAGCTTCCTCGACAAGTACACCGGCTCACGGACCAGCTTCAATTGGAATCCGATACCGAACTCGCCGAGCACGGACTGCTACGTCCGGGTATTCACCTGGAATACAGTCGGGACGGGCTTCGGAACGTCCGGCAAGTTCGAAATCCAGGTGGGTGGCGGCATTGAGCAGCCGGAGAACGACGCCCTGCCGCTCGCGTTCGCCCTGCATCGGGCCGGCCCCAACCCACTTGTGTCGGGTACGCTGGTCCGCTACGACCTGCCGCGCCCTGCGCAGGTAGAACTCCGCATCTACGACGTGACCGGCGCGCTGGTCCGACGCCTCGTGGAAGGAACGCAGACGGCCGGATACCAGCACGCGTATTGGAACGGGTGCGACGACCAAGGCCGAACCGTCGCGCCCGGTGTCTACTACTGCCGCTTCAGTGCCGACGACTACAGCGCCACGCAGAAAGTGGTCGTGCGCAGATAGCCGGCGATCGGAAGTCAAACCACAGGGGGCGGGCTTCGGCCCGCCCCGCTCTTCAAGCTCGCCTGTATCGCAACTGCAGTGCCAGGCCCGAGGAAGTGCTAACTCGGCTTGCTGACCGCCGCCCGCAGAGCCGAAAGGACCTCGCCCAAGTCACGGCCGTGCCTTGCGCAGAGCTCACCGACGGTGCCCCAAGCCGGTTCGCCGCAAGTAAAACAGGGCAGCCCTATTCGGACGAAGACTCCGGCGAGGTCCGGGTGTCGTTCGAGCAGTTCCTCGATGAGCGTGTCCCCATCGATTGTCGTGGTGCGCTTCATCGCCGGATTCTAGAACTCGGGCGTGCGGATGTCAAACGGGTCGGGCCAACCTGCAACCGCCAGCTGGAATCTGCTGCCACCAGGATGATCCGCTGAAGTATCGAGCTTCCCGGTCGCTTGACAGCAATCCCGCTCAGCTCTAGAATCCGGGCATGCCTGAAGCAAGGCCCAAAGCACTCATGCCGACATCGTGGCTGTTGATCGCGCTGGTTGCGATGGCAGCTATCCGCTTCCTGCTTCCGTTGATGAGAATCATCCCGTCGCCCTGGGGCATCCTGGGTGTCATTCCTCTGGTGTTGGGCGTGGCCCTGAATCTTGCCGCCGACCGTGCCTTCCACAAAGCAGGGACGACGGTCAAACCGTTCCAGAAATCGTCTGCGCTGCTCACCGGGGGCGTGTTCCGCATCACCCGAAACCCGATGTACCTTGGCTTCGTGCTGATTCTCGTCGGCGTGGCGCTCTTGCTGGCGTCGCTTACGCCGTGGCTGGTGATCCCCGCATTCGTGGCGTTGATTGACCGGCGGTACATCGCGGTGGAGGAACAGATGCTGGGCGCGAAGTTCGGCCCGGCCTGGAAGAGCTATTGCGCGAAGACAAGATGCTGGCTCTAGCATGCGCCGTCACAGCTCAGGCCTCGCGTCCAGGTCACGCGGCTGGTCAAGGACCGTAGGACGCCGGGCAGCAAGGCGTTATCATTGTCCGACTCGATCGCGGAATCCTTCCCTATGTTGGGCAGTCTAATTCAGGTCTTATAAGGTTAGAACACATTGGAGGATATCATGAGATTGTTTATATCACTGGTGTTGGTTCTGGCAGTAGCGGGCGTGGCTCTCGCTAATGTCGCACCTGCGCGCAGGCTGTCCAGGCCGCTCGTGATTCTGCCGCAGGAATCGGTAGACCAACCGGGGATACTTGGGCGCGTGGCCCAGGTGTTCCTGCGCTTTCACGCCCCCTCGTACGTGCAGGTCAAACCGAGGTACAGCATCCAGGCGCCGGTAGTTCCCGTTCCCTGTGCTGTAGGCTGTGTCTTTACTCCTATCCAGGCGCTCGGTCAGTGATTCGCGAGGTTCGGACGGATTGAGGGGCGCAAGGTTGTGCGCCCCTCGTCTCATCCAGCCTGCTACGACCTTGCGGCACGATTCCAGTTGCAGGTACCCAGCCGGAAAGTTGTCGGGGGGATGCGAACAGAACACGAACGGGGCCATCGAATCCAAGGTGGCCTTCAGGCAGATGTCATGGTATGCTGTTGGAGCGCCCGGCTGACTAACCGGGCATTGACCAACAAGCGAGGTAAAAGATGAACGACAGACCATTCCTGCCGGTGGCGCCCTTGATGATAGAGCATCGGCTGATTGAACGGATGATCGAGGTGATGCGGCAGAAGACGAAGCAGGCGGAAGAAACCAGTATCCCTGACGTGCGCTTCATAGACGCGGCGGTGGACTTCATCCGCACCTATGCCGACCGGCTGCACCACGGCAAAGAGGAAGGCATACTCTTCCGGGACCTCACAACCAAGCCGCTTTCTGAAGAGCACCGGCGCACAATGGACGAACTGGTGGCCGAGCATGCGTTCGGCCGCGAGACTACGACCCGACTGGTCGAGGCCAAGTCGCGCTACGTGGAAGGCGAGGCCGGAGCGCTGACCGAGATTATCGACTGCTTCTTCACCCTGACCGACTTCTACCCGAAGCACATCGAAAAAGAAGACCGCCACTTCTTCTTACCTGTGCTGGGCCACTTCTCCAGGGAAGAACAGGACCGGATGCTCGCAGAAGAGAGGGAATTCGACCGCAGGTTCGTGCACGGACACTACGGCAACGTGGTCAAAGGATGGGAAAAGGACGCGGGGCCTGGCGAAGTCCCCGGTCTCTGAAATCCGGGCCGCGCCGCTCGTGCCTACGGTGGCGAAGCCGCGGCGTGTAGAACGGAGCCGCGGACTGCCTTCCTGTGCGACTGCGGACACACCCGCGCCGAGTCAGACGAGACGCCCTGTGGAATTGTCCTCTCCCTCCGTGGGCTGTCCCTGCTCTCGCCGGCGCCGATGTCGTGCGTGCCCCTAGTCCTCCTACCCTCCTTGCAGCTGCCCCGTCTTTCGCCCACCCAGAACGCCTCGGTATCCGGTACGGCGCCAGTCCTGCGAGTCTCTTCTGTCCTCCCGCAAATGACCTTCAGAGTCTCCGCGCGAATCCCTCGGCAAACCTCCCCGGCAGTCCTCCAGCAGACGACGTCGAGAATCGCTGCGAGC
>JAFGRF010000116.1 GCA_016935295.1 Caldifarciminota bacterium
TTCCGCCGCCAATCGATCACAAGTTGGTTTGCGAAGGCACTCACGCTCAACGGCATCGTTCCCCCGAAGAGAGCCGTGAGCGCGGCGCGGTACGCGTTGATTCCCGCCTGGCCCCAGAAGATGCCAAACGGGAAGAAGCTGCAACGGTAGATGTAGGTTACGCGCACGGTAACGTGCTTGCGCCTGCCCGAGGGCGTGCCCGTGGTGTCGCACTCGGGCAGAAACGTCCGCAGGTAGGCATTGGCCAGGCGTCCGCGCCACTTGGCGCTGTCGTTCTGGAAGCCGGGAATACTGCACAGAGCCGCCATGGTCTGATTGGGGTCGGTCACGCCGTACGCAAGCATGATGTTGTTGGCGTCATCGTTCGTCCCCGATGCGATCGAACTCATCGCCATCGCTGCCGCGAAATGCCTCTTCGCAGTCGAGTCAACGCCGTGGACCGCTGCCGTGCGAGCCGCGCAGAATGCGGCGTAGTTGGCCAACTGCTTGGCGTTGTACAACATGGACAGTTCCATGACGACCAGCATGAATATGAACAGCACCGGCAGGACAATCACCGTCTCGAGCAAAGCCTGGCCGTCGGTGTTGCGGATCAGAGACCGCTGACCACTGACGGGAGACCGAAAACGGAGGACGGGCCTCGTTCGGTCTTCGGTCCTCGGTCTCCGGTCTTCGGCCGTTCCTCTCATTGCAGCGCCAGACTCAGCGGGTTCCAGGCGTAGCCCACTATCATCGCCACGGCGGTCCCAATCACGATGGCGAGTCCGAATGGTATCTTCTGCCCCTGCTTGTGGTCAATCTCCTGCCGGGGCACGAGTTTGCTCACGCGAGAGCCAACTACGTAGAAGAGGTTCTTGAAAGTCCCGAGCGACTTGCGGTTCCAGATGAGCATGGCCACGCCGATCACGACACCCACGAGTAGCGAGTAGAAGAGGGCCGATACCACGAACGGGTAGCCCTTGAGCGCCCCGACCGCAGCCATCAGCTTGACGTCGCCGCCCCCCATCCAGTTGAATACAAACAGCACCACGAGTGCGCCGAATCCGACCAGAAGACCAAGCCCGGAAGTCTTCATCCCCTGCCATTGAAAGAAAAGTCCGTTCATCCCGAGCCCGAGTGCCACGCCGGGCAGCGTAGCCCAGTTCGGAATCCTGCGGTAGCGGATGTCCCAGTAAGCACAGAGTATCAGAAGGATGAACGCACAAATGTCGATGGCGATGGCGGGAGGACTCACGACGGCCAGCATCTCCCTTCAGCGCGGACGGACCTGAATTATGTATCTACGCCCCGGCCGCCAGAATGCCAAGTCCGACGGCGTGCTGCTCCGTTTGTAACTCACAGACTCCGGCAGTCTTGGCATCCTGGTGGCAGGGCTGACTAAGCGTCGGCTACTGCTCGATCGAGTACGACGCCTTCTGAATGCTCCGGCCGACGATGCCCTTAACCAGTCTGAAACCGATGATCGCGGCAATCACTACGAACACCACGATCACGATGTATTCGAGCATGGTCTGACCGGACTCGTCCTTTAGCAGTCTCTTCATGTATGACCCCCTTTGGTCATGTGTTGTGGTTCTGCCGCACGAACCGCGCCACGGCCAATGCATGCGATTCCACAAGCACCAGACCGTTGCGAGCTGCGCAGACAGCCCCAGGTTCCGACTTTGTATCTTCGCCCTGCATGGCGTTTCCATACGGGTGATACATACCACCTATTATCAAGAGAGGCAGCCGGATGTCAAGGTGTAAAATCAGGCTGTCAAGAAAAGCGCCCCCAAGAGAAACGGTGGCGAGTGCAGACGCGCTTCCGGACCTCGTGCTGCGACCCGGCGTACGATGACAAAAGAGACTAGCCGGGCTGGCGCGGCTCCACCGATAGGGGAACGCGGCGACCCAACCCGGCCAGCTACCACATCGGGTACACGGGCCGTTCGTCATCCGTTTCTGCATGAGAAGGATGTGCTCGAACTGCCGGTTCGCTCACGAATGCGGTTGTCTGGAAGACCCGGCTGCGCGCATGGCACGTCGCCTGCATCCCGACGCGACGGCGTGTCAGCACCTCGAGGGGTAATCCCAACTTCGAACGAACGAACCCGCAATCTTGCGATTCTCCTGGTTGGATCGCAGTTGAAGCAACAGGTAAGGCGACGCGTGCAGCTGCAGGTGAAACAACAGGTGAGACAACGGGTGAAGCAGTTGATGAGGCAGCAGGCGAGACAGAAGGTGAAGCAGCAGGTGAGGCAGAAGGCGAGGCAACAGGTGAAGCAGCAAATGGGGCAGATGGTGCGGACTCAGTACATAGGTAACAGGTTATAATCAGGACATAGGTAACACTTCTGAGCACATGGAGGTACGAATATGTCCTGGATGGTTCGCGGGCTGCAACATGCCCGAGTTGAGTTCGTAATGATTGCACGTGAGGCTGACGCCAACATGAGCGAGACGTGCCGGCGTTTCGGCATCAGCCGGAAGACCGGTTACAAGTGGCTGGACCGCTACGAGACGTCGGGATTGGATGGCTTGGTAGAACGAAGCCGCCGGCCCAAATCCAGCCCGCTGCAGTTGAATGGCGATGTCGTGATTGATCTGGTGAAGCTGCACGATGATCATGAGGACTGGGGTCCGAAGAAGCTACGCGCGCGACTCAAAAGAGATGGCTCATGTCCAGACGACAGAGTTCCCAGTCTGGCGACGGTAGCCCGGCTGGCGCGTCGGATGGGTTGGACTGAAGCCAAGGGTCGTGGTCGGCCCCAGCTGCCGCGAGCTCTTCCAACAGGGTCTTTGAGCGCGGCCGAGCGTCCCAATCGTGTCTGGACCGCGGACTTCAAGGGCTGGTGGTGGACCGGCGATGGCCGGCGCTGCGAACCGCTGACGATCCGCGACCTATTTAGCCGCTATATTCTTTGCCTGCGGCCGATGGTTTGGCGTAGTACTGAGGCAGTTAGAGCGGCTTTCGTTGAGGCCTTCGAGCGCTACGGCCTGCCGGATATCATCCGGAGCGACAACGGTAGTCCGTTTGCCTCCATCACCGGTCCAGCGGGTTTGACTCGACTCAGCGCTTGGTGGTTGAGTCTCGGTGTCAGGCCCGAGCGGACCCAGCCCGGTCATCCTGAGCAGAATGGCGGTCACGAGCGCATGCATGGCGACATCGCCCGAGTGATCGAGGCCAATCCGGCAGTCACCCTCGCTCTTGAGACAATCCGACTTGAGCGCTGGCGGGTGGAATTCAACACCGAGCGGCCACACGAAGCGCTGGACATGAGGACACCCGGCGACATCTACCGTTGCTCGTCGCGTCGGCTGTCTGACGTGAAGCCGTACGTCTATCCGCCGGACTTCGAGCGGCGGCTGGTACACCAAAGCGGGTGTATACACTTGCGCGGCCGCCATGTAAACTTCAGTGAGGCACTGGGCGGGATGGAGGTCGGAATCGAGCCGGTCGGCGAGAATCGCTGGCGGGTGTGGTTCTGTGACCTGGTGGTGGGTGGGTTAGAGTCGAAGAACGGCAAAATCAGGCGTTGCCCGGCGCCGGAAAACCCGCCGCCCGGCAACACAGACTGTTACCCATGTCCTGATAATAAAGTGTAACCCATGTCCCGTTCGCGCCCTACGACCCCCACCCTTGAATTATCCACCTTTCGCCAGGTCACAACCTGCTAATAATCCGGGTGTTACGACCCAGGCACAGGGTTTGTTCATCTGCGGTTTCCTGCATCGAGCCTCGGACGGCGAGTTTCGCTTGACCGGCTACCGCTGACCGGTGGGAATATGAGGGGAACGTCGCCGGTTTCTCATCAAAGCGCATCGAGACGAACGAAGTACCGCCCACATTCCCGCCCGAGTTTCCTAGCGAGTCCATCTGCCGGTAGCTTCGCAACCGACGTTCCGAGCTCCTTAAGGAACAACAAGGATAACTCCGGCGTGGACCGCGGCACGGGTCACACCCGGCCAGGCTCAGCCAGGGTTCACTCGTCGGTGATAACCCAAGCTGCAATGACCTCAGCCTCTGGGACAACTCAACGATGCAGATGCATTGACGCCGGCACCGCGCCGGTCTCCGGAATCACACCCGCGACAGCTTCTACCTTACCCTCGGTCGCGATTCGCCCTGTTCCGCGATTACGGACAGCTGCAGCTACCGAAATTCCGTCCGACCTTGACTAACGCTGTCTTCAATCCACCTTTGGCCCGTCCATCGCATCGTCTCGTGGAAGCGGTAGCGACCGGTCCGTACAAGGCTGTCCACAAAGTGGACCAAGCAAAACGCCCTGAACCCACCAAACTCGTCGCCGGGCAGAGATAGAAGACCGTAGCGATATGTCTTGAAGAACCTCGGGTCAGCAAACAGCTCCTTCAGAGCAACCGACGCGAAATTCTCGGTCATCGGCGGAACCGGGGGCGCAGCGTCTAGCAGTTCTATCCGCGGCAGGACGAAGAATGCGTCCCTCTCGAAGGCGGTGTGACCATGGAACCCCCTGCGGGTGCCGCGGTGATGGGCGATTGACGGCGTGTTCAGACCCATGAGGTCGACAATCCTGCCTGGATAGGTCCGGGCGATGCCGCCCGCGGCAATCACGCCCACGGCCGGATAGCTAGGCAGATCTGAGAACAGGTCACGAAGGAGAAGGCCCTTGCCGATGCCGATGCCCGCCGCCTCAAACTGGTCCTGAAGCAACTTGCGGCCACTTACTTGCACATCAAGCCACGATGGCTTGTATGCTGCGGAATACGCCAGGTAGGACCCGCCCAGCAGTACGACCGCGGCGACGAGGCGGTGATTGAGTGATCGGAACACCAACCGCCAGTCTGGCATCCGGTGCGGAGAACGGTCCACTGCGAACAGAATGGCGGCCAGCAGCATGACGGGAAGTGCCGGTTGGTAGAACCGGTAGGCTACGAAGTGATCACCACCGGACAGCACCGGCACCACGAGTAGCACCATTGCGCCGCACGCCACAATCTGCCAGGCAGCAAAGCCCCTGCCCGCACCGCGGTGCGCACCTCTACGCAGGCTGGTGAAGAGCCGCCTCGCTACAGCCAGCGAGGACCACAACAGAAAGAAGGCGACGCCAGCTACCACCGGGCCACTGGTCAGAGCAAAGCCCAGCAGATACTCCCCGCCGTGAGCGAGATTATATCCAAATGATGGAAAGACCTTGGCGTAGTACGTATTTGGCAGCGGATACCCGAAGTAGGCCAGCCGGAATGCCGTAATGCCAAGAGCGGAAACGAAGAACGACACCATCGGGACGACGAGGCGCCGGCGGCTGTGAGAATGCGAGGACTCCGATCCGCCCGCGCTGCGGAGCCAGGCCAACACGATCATCGCCGGGGCGACAATCATCGCCTCCGGGCGACTCAAAGGAGCGAAGAAGAAAGGTACGGCGGCCAGCGCCACTCCGGCCCGTGAGCGCGGCGGCGAGAGCACGACGTAGACCATGAGGAGTATCAGGAACCCCCAGAGGCATGTGTCCATCAGGGAGATGGACATCCAAACGAAGTAGGACGGGCAGGAAAGCAAGAGGGACAGGTAGACAAGTTCGAATGGCCAAGATGGTAGGCGTCGAGCCGCCGCGAGTCTGCGGACTAGGGTTACCACGAGGACCTGCGTCAAGCACAGAAGTACGAATGACATCGCAAGCACTCCTGGTTCGTTCAGCCCGAGGCGGAATGGCAGGGCGCACATGAGTGTCCAAAGCAATGATGTCGAGCCTTCGACGTGCTCCGGGTTGTTGGCGTACACGAATCCCCGCCCGGCTGCCAGGTTCGACGAGTAGCTGAATAGAATCTGCGCATCATCGATCCCTCTCGCCGGATGACCGTAGGTGTCGTAGGTCAGCCAGCAGACCGCGAGGCTGAGCACGAACGGGTAGCAGAGTCGAAAGAGCGCCTTCATCTACGACCCGAAATCCGCGCGTTACTCGACGCGGTACCGGCAGGCACTTCCGGAACGGCGTGTACCCATCGGTCGTTCGTGGCTGCTCTAGTCATCGTGCGTGATAGTAGGGGGCATGCCAAGTAAGTCAAGCTGCGTGGGTCCTGAAGTGCTGAATCATCAGGCACCCGTCCTGATTGCGGGGCTGACCGGCACGACCTCAGACCACTCTCCGGCTTTGCGCAGACGCCACTATGTGAGGTCTCGCCGACCCATGGCCAGGGATAAACCCTGATGACTCGCGTTCTGGAAGCGGTATGGCTCTGGAAGATCGAGAGACAGCTCTGATACGGCAGGAGTGACATCATGGTGTCAAAGCAGGTGCTGAGCTCAACACGGAACTGTCGATGAGAATGAGGTGCTAGAGCACGTCGAGCCTCGTCACAACGTACAGCGAGAACTACGTCGGCGAGCCGCCCATGTGCACATTCTATCCTGGCTCGGACCGGGTGAATGGCGCAATCCCGGCGTCAACCTTGATGACCCAAACCTGTCTCTAGCCTGAAGTCCCTCTGTGATGAGTGCCTAGACGCCGCCAATGCCTAGCAAACGTGACCTCCAGCCCGTGGACCTTACCGCCTTAGCCAGTTCAACGCGACCAGCCTGGCGATGCGCCAGGAGTGTCGTGTCGAGGGCAAATGAACGGGTAACAGGCGCCGCGGTCCACGGTCGCATCACAGCGCCACCGTAATAGAAATGGACCACTCGTGCTAGTACGAGGGCGGCCGCGACGGAATCGCGCTTTTAGCGAGGCGTGGCGAACGGTAGCCCCCGATTGGCGCGTGCGGCGCCCTGGTGGTCGGGCCCCTGTCAGACTTCGGTTACTGCTCGATTGAGTGCGACGCCTTCTGGACGCTGCGGGAGACGATGCCTTTGACCAGCCTGAACGCGAAGAACATAACAATGCAAACGAAGATGACGATCACAACATACTCGAGCATTGTCTGGCCGTCTTCGTTGCGGAGAAGGGACTTGGCGATCCCGCTCACTTTACGTGTCATGGGACAACCCCTTTCGGTGCCTTGTGTTTAAGCTGCGGCGCCGACCGCCTCCAGTAACGCTCTCATATCGGTCCAATCCGGACCTGGCGGCCCCGCAGACAGACCCTGAACTCATAACTGCGTCTTTGCCTCGACGGCTTCTCCGTTTGGGCGACACATCGGAGTTATTATGGCGGAGCCCGACTGGATGTCAATGGCGCGAAAAGCGCCCACCAAATCTCGCCCACTGAACCCTGCCGAAGCCGGCCCTGATAGCCGGCTACCGGCGCTGGTAGACACGCAGCGCCAGATTCTCCTCATCCTCAAAGACCGTCTGGTACTCCCGGGCGTAGCGACCAGGATCGATCTCATTCCATTGGCCCTTGTCCCGCGCAAGATACCGCTTGTGTATCACGATGTATTTGACCTGCGCGGCGCGCAACTCCTCTCTCTGCACCGACAGGTCGCTGTATTAAAGTGTGTCAATCAGGGATGGCGAAGGCTTGCGCGAGATGTATCCCTGAACGATCGGGAATCCGTGGAGTGTCTGGTACATCATGTATCTTGCCCGCCGCGACCAGGTTCCGCGCGGCAGGTCCAGCATGCCGAAGTCCTTCGTCTTCTCCTCTGCCGCAATCGCCGAGTAGGCGGGCGGGAGACGCACAACCGTTGTCTGCCGGCATGGCGTCCAGAAGTCCGCGAACATCACCAATGCAAGCAGCGCCGCCACCCACGCACGCCTGCGCAGGAACCCCTCCCGGAGTTGATGGGTGAAAGCAGCCGCGACAAGGGCACCCAGGAACAGGTAGGCATAGGCCATCGCCCGATTGGGAGCGCGGGCTTCGGACAGGATCGGTATGTACTGAATCACCGCGTACGGCAAAACCACGGGAATCGGCCGGCCTGCGAAGTGGATGTCCGCTCCCAGCGCGAGCCCGACGAAGTACAAGAAACCCAGCACGTGCCCGGCCGCTTTCCTCACCAGCGTCAGGATTGACCCGAGCAGAAGCGCGATGACGACGGCACCCAGTTAGCCCGCATTCTCCCACGGAAAGCCGGTGTGACTTCTGTTGATGTGAGCGATGATCGGAACGCCGGATAGCCAGTGGTAATGATGCGGGACAACGAAGCCCAACAGGTCCACCACATAGTCATCGTAGCCCCACGTGCTGATGCCGGGAGTCCGGGCCGCGTAGAGCAGCATGCGTACAGCCAGCGGTGAGATGATGACGAACGTGGCTCCGGCAGTTACGAGCGAGGAGACAACCGGCCCGGTCAGAACCAGCCGTTTCCGGCGGTACGCGGTGACGCCGTAACACCCGGCCATGCAGAACAGTGCAAAGACCATGTAGTACCAGGAACAGAGCGTATTGAGCAGGAAGAACACGCTCGCCCAGACAACGTTCCGGGTCGAGTTGTGCTCCAGGGTCCTCCAATAGTAGAGCACGAAGAACGGAATGAACTGCAGCGAGGCAATTTCGATTTGATGCAGGGCGTGCGCGAAATGTGTGGGGCTGAACGCGAAGATGAACCCGCCGAGCAGCGCCGCGGCGGTGTTCTCCGTGAGGTGCCGTATCAGCAGGAAGGCGCCGACCCCGGCCAGCACGAACGTCAAGAGAATCAGCAGGTTGTATGCCGCTACCGGAGACAGGAGCCACCCGAGCGTGGTGGCGACAATGACATTGTAGGTGGAAAAGGGGTGAAAAAGGAGATTGAACCCACCAGGCCAGTAAATGTGCGTCGTGTGCAGGAAATCCAGCCCGCCCTGCAGGGCGGTTCGCGCCCACCAGATGTCCCACAGATGTTGCATGTTGTCGCCGGGCGGACCGATCAACACCGAGCCGAGTTGTGCGACTACGGTCGGGAAGTAGGCAATCGTCAGCAGTGAATAGACAAGGAACGCGCCCGCCACTTCCCGGGGACCAGCGCTGGAGCGGGTCGGCATGGTGTCGGCAGCGTCAGCGTCACGCCGCAGCAGCCGGCGGACGATCAGAAAGAGAAGAAGGTAGAAGAAGTAACTGAGGAATGCGGTTACCGCCAGCAGGGTAACCTGCTCGTCAACCCTGGCCAGATGCTGCGCGAGCGCGAGTGGGCTGCCGGAGTACGACGCAGCCAGAATCCGGTGACCGAAGAGCGCGTATCCGCATAGACATGCCACCAGGCATGCAAGGAAGAAACCGGTGACTTTGAACGCCGTGCCCGGCTTCCGAAACACAGTCACTCTCACTTCTCCTGACTCGGCACCGGGGGCGCGACCGAATCCTGTTGCCGGAGTGGAGGTGGCGGGACCCAGTAGAGCGTCGCATCGTCCCTCTCCCTGAGCTTCTGCCAGCTGGCGGGAATGCTGTCGAGGAACTCGGGCGGCACGAAGCTCGTGTTGCCGCTGATTCGGTCGATCTCGTTACGGTTGATGAGCACGTACACTTCGGACGGAAGCTCGGACAGCTTCATCGCTTCGAAGCTGTGGGTGGACTCGGCCGCGGGGAACTTCCAGAAGAAGTCCAGAGCAATCGCGGTGTGCGGGTCGGTATAGAGTCGGTCGGTAGGCTTGAGAATGCGGGAGATGTTCCTCGACGCCTGAGAACGCCTCCCCAATCCTGTTTCGATGCCCCACGCCACCATCGCCAGCGACATGCCGGCAAGGCAGAGCGAGATGACTATGCCCCAGAGCAGCCTCCGGCGGTGCTGCGTCAGTAGTTCGTCCGGCCCGCGCGATCCGAGCAGCGAGCCCAGCAACCCGGCGCAGAGCAGGACGCCGGGAAACAGAACCGGGTACTGATGGCGTGTGGCTACTAGGTTCAGCGGGAAGTACCCCCGGAGGCTGGCCGATGCGAACCCGAACAGCAGGAGCAGCCAGCCGAACCAGAGTCCGGGAAAGAGGAATCTGCGCAGCTTTCGGGACGCGGCGTAAGCGCAGGCTCCCAGAGCCACGGCCGGCGTGAAGGCAAAGTACGGGGAGAACAACACTTCACGCAGGAGCTGCCTGGCCCGGTGAACAAAGCACGGCCCGACATTCGACCAGGTCAGGACCGGCGTCATCCGGTCAGCACCTGCCCCGGAGTTCCCGGCGAGTGTGTGAAAGCGATAGAGGAAGTCGCCGGTGTACCAATGGTACACCCAACCCTCGATTACGACTGCGAGGCCTGCGACTCCAACCGCCGCTATCAGGAGCGGCAGGTTGCGGCGGTCTTTGAAGACCAGCCAGACGAGGAAGGCGCCGACAAAGGGCAGGACAAAGAGCACGCTCTCCTTGCACAGCCATGAGAAGAACAGCAATAACCCCGCGAGCACACCGAACATGACCTTGTGAGACAAGGCGCTCCGCCGCGCCCCGGTGAACGCCAGCAGAACGCCGGCGTTCATCCAGACCGCAGCAGGCAGGTCCGGCAGCAGTTGTGAGGCATGCCGCGCGTCAATCGGCAGGAACGCCATCAGCAAAGCAGCAATGAGCCCGGCGCGTACGCCGAACATGGCCCGCGCCGCGAAGAACGCAAGCGCCACGTCCAGCAGTGAAAGCAGGAACGGATACAGGGTGAGCGTCAGTTCGCTGACGCCGAGAGTACTGAACAGCAGGGCGACCGGCGCGATGATCCCGACCCGCACCGGGAACACGCGGAAGAACCAGACCATACCTGCCTTGTACTCTCCGCTTGTCATCATATGGGCAAGCCGCGTGTACTCGGCCGCGTCATAGGTCGTATACCCCCGAAATGACAGAACTCGGACCAGCGCTGCCAGCGCGAGTACGAGCGCCAAGACGAACCACTTCCGCCCGGCGTCGCGCTTGGCAGCTTCGATAACGTCCATGAACCCTCAGTTGCGTGCTGCGGGTGTAGTGTCCCGAACAGAGACTCGGTACACGAACCCATCGCTGAAGTGGGCGAGTCTCTCGATGCTCGAAATACTCCCGAGTTCTTCAATGGAGAATAAGTACGGACGCTTGGTCACTATCGTGAACCAAACAAGAATCGACGCTTCCCTAGCAGGCCAGTGACCCTTCAGGTCTTCCAGTCTAACCTCCAGCCTTGATGGCGTCATGGTCGCACTGACGCCAGCGAGTGCCCATAGAGCATCCGCGCCGTTGCTGTACGCATGGATAGTACTGCCTTCAGACAACCTCCTCGCGGCCGCTAGCGTCTCGCTCTTGTACCACGTCGATGTGCTGTAGCCACCGGCGCCGTTTCTGAAGCGTTCGGCAGTCGACGCCACGACCCGCTGGAGCGGAAGGCATAGCCACAGGACGAATAGCAGCATTGGCACCCTACGGCCGATGGCGGCGCCGGCAGGCGAGGGCTGGCCGGTCAAGCTCCAGATCAACATAAAGAGCGTCTGCGTAACGGGTACGTAAACGGGCGAAAGAAGGCGGTGGTCCACGTATGAACTGGCGCCGCGAGACGCTAGCGCCAACAGCGCTACCAAGTAGGCGGCCAAGTACAGCACGGTTGGTGAACACTCTGAAAACACAGACCAGAGACTGCATGCCAGTCTTCTTCTCAACGCACGTGACAACACCAACGCCAAGGCAAGGACGATGGCCCCCGCAAGTCCAACGCACAGGCTGGCAGTCAAAGTCAGCGACCAGCCTGCGGGGCTTATCGCACGCGCAACAGAGGCGGGGGCTAGCTTCGCAACCATCCCGACCGGCTCATACCACAGGAGTATCGTCATGGCGGCGAGAATGGCATTCGGCACGAGATCGAACCCGGGGTGGAAACGGTTCCCGGAGAGCGTACCGGCCTTTTGGTAGTTATGCACCAGCCAAAGCCCGAGAGGCAGAAGTGAAACAACAACAAAGGCGAATGTACGGGCAAGTCGGACCCGGAGGTACAATCCCGAAGCCAGCATGACGGTCAAAGCACCGGCAAGAACCAGGGTCACGCCGATGTAACGGGTCAGGCACGCGAGTGCGGTTGAAAGCAACATGAGTGTAAGCGACCACATGCTACCGCTTTTCCAGTAGCGCTGTGCATGAACTAGGTAAAACAGCACGAGGACGATAAAAAGACACTCGGACCAAGCCATGGCGTAGACTACACTCAAAGGAAGAGAAAGCAGCACGGCCAAAACTCCCAGCAGGCCGTACGCGGGATCCTGCCGGAACGCGGGCCAGAACAAACAAGCCGAGAGACAGATGACGAACGCGAAGAGAACTGCGTTGACGATATGCGCGAATGCCCCGGGGTCGAGGCCGGTGGCGGACCCGACCAGCGCGAGCAACGTTGGGTACAAAGGCGGCCAGCAGACCAGGGGCTCCCCGCTGTGGAAGACATAGCCCTTGCCCGACATGAGGCTGCGCGCGATATCGTAGTACGCGACAGAATCGGAAGAAAGCCCGGCACCGTACTTCGCGGTCGACAGCAACACCTGTCCGGCCGCCACGAGCGCGAGCATAATGACTGCGATTCGCCAGAGCCGGCGTGAGTTCTCCAGAGCTTTGTCCGCACCTGCGGCGCTGGCCGGCGACGTGACCTCAGAGACGATTGCCGGTCTTCTAGCTGACATGGCCGTGTCGGATGTCACAACGCAACGATCTTTCTGCCCTATGCCCTGGGCTGGCAGCACCAACTCCAGCCCGCAGGACTGGTTGCCTCATGGCTACTCGTTCGGTTCCGGGGAAATCCCCGAAGCCGGACAGAACTCCGGTCGGTCCACGTCGTACAGCCGGTAGGGTCGGTACCAAGTCGAGAAGTAGCAGCGGTCAGGCAGAAGCGATAGAGTAGTGTCGAAGAACTGGCTGAGGACGACCCTGAAGGTATTGACTGGAGATATGGAGTCATACAATTGTACAAACGGCCGGGACACCCCTGCCGACGCTGGCAAGTAGACCGCGTAGAAGATGGTGTGACGCTGCAGCAGCGTGTCCCCTGTCGGCACGTGAGTCTCGAACGTGTATCCCGGTCCATGGTCGCCTTGGATGACGATAATCGGCGGGGCATCGGAGTGAGCCAGAATCCGCCTCACGAGGTCTTCGAGGCGTTGGTTCAGATACACCACTTGGGGGCCGTAGTTCTCGTCGAACCACTTCCGCACCAGAGTCCTAGTAACCCTCTTGGCCAAGTTTCGGCCCAGCTCGCCCACCGATCGTATCCTGGGACGCTCGCCCCGCCCATCGAATACAAACGGCGCGTGCGGACAGAGAATGTGGGCCCACACAAAGACCGGGTGACGTCCCTGGCCGGCGTTCGGCAATTCGCGCAGGGCGTGGAGAACACGCTCCCGGTGCCGGTCGACCGACGACCGGCCAGTCAGAATAAGCACCTCCCGGAGCAGGGTTGTACTCACCAGAATCCCCTGGAATTCATCCTGTGACCAACTGGGAGCGAGGTGAACATCGGCTCGTGATAGATCGGTGCCGGTGTAGCCCGAGGCGAATGACACGATTGTGTAGCCTCGTCGCCGCAGAAAGTCAACGAGGCGGTTGTTCTGAATCATGTCAATGAGGGGACCGCGGTCCTCAGACTCCGATCCCACAGCTACGATCAGGCTGTCCAAGTAGGTGAAGTTGAGCGACGAAGCGAGAGAAAGATATGTTTGGGCGTAGTTCGAGCATGCCCCATCGGCCACAAAGAAACCAAGACGCCTGAGTTCATGTAGGAACGCGCTATTGTCGACATGAAAGCGTGAATTGAGCACGTCGGATCGGACGTAGGCATCGGTCAATATGTAGTAGATGTCGGGATAGTTCAGAACCGCCGCCGAGACGCACTGAGCGGCGGCAGTTCTGTGGGTCGGATGTTGACGAAAGAATGCGTGCACGCCTGCCGCTAAATTGACGGCGAGGATTCCGCTCGCGACGGAGTTCATCAGGACCGTTAACCCCCGGAGTGGACCTCCGGCGTTGCCCCGTAGTCGACGCATCACGAGCCAGGTCACCGCTATCACCAACAGCCCCCAGAATAGAAGCAGGTCCACGCATAGATGATCCTCAGACTCCAAGGCCCCGGCGACATGTCCATGTAAAAAGAAAAGCACGAGGTAAAGCGAGACAAAGAGCGCCGCACGCGCGGCGCAGCGAAGCAGAAGCCAAAGGCCTGCCCAGAGGACTACGGTCATGGCGAGCGAGAACACAATAGGCAGCAGCAGCTCGCCGGAGTCTATCGGTATCTTGACGACGTTGTGGACATAGACGAATAGAATCGGTGCGACTGCGAACAGAACAGGGTGGAATGGAATCGCCTGACGGACGCGTTCTTCGTTACCGCGTCTGTCGTTCATCGGCGCGCGGAGTCGGAAGTGAAGAAAGGCGGGAAGGTCGAGGCCGGGAGAGAGTCAGCGGCTGCTGTCGTCACGGCTTCCCGCGCCTGAAGAGACGCTTGATGAAAGCGAGAACCCGGCGCCAGAAGAGGCCGAGCGCGAACAATCCGCCCAGCAAGGTACCGAGCAGCAACTGCAAAACGTAGCTTCCGGTGCCCGGGTCCAGATACGCCTGAGCGATCGAGGGCAGCAGCAACAGCGACAACCCCAGCAGGAACAAAGCCCTGACCGAGCGACCAGGCGCCGGCTTCACGCGCCTACTTTAGCCACGCTCACCCCAACAGTCAAGAGCCTCGGCGCACACGATCCGACCACACGGCAACCATGAGATCGGCGAGCAAGCCGTTGGGAGTTGACCCGATTGCAGGGAACGGGAACCACGATGTCGAAAACTTCGGTGCGGACGCGTGCGAGCCGGTAGCGTCCAAGCCGCAATTCCTCCGCTGCTCAAGCGACACCTATGCTTCCTTCGCCAGTGTCGGCTGGCCTTGGCGTAAGTCTACTCAAGAGTAGACCAATTACCGGGCCGTGTTTCCGCGCAAGTGCCCGAGATGCGGAAGATAAGGTCCATTTCCACATTTTGCAGGGGCAATCCCCTCCGCTATCTGCTCCGCTGCCCGGCACGGAGCTGACCTCGTGGTTTGGCCGGTAGTCGTAGAGGCTCCCTGGTCCGCAGCGAGGCCCGCAGCTTGGCAGGCAGAATGTCCCGGAGTCTTGTCTGTAGTCTGGTCTGCAGTCTGCCTCGTTGCTCCGTCAGCCGTCTCACCCGCTGCCGTGTCGGCAGTCTGCCCTTGAGTCTGGCCGGCAGTCTTGGAGACACCTCGACACGCAGCCGGTGAAGCTGCGTGGTCCGCAGTCTGTCTTACTGCCCGGCAGGGAATTCTGTCTGCCGTCTGCTATGCAGTCTGGGATGCAGTCTGCCCGGCATCTTCTGAAGCCCAAAGAAAGGCGGCAGCTTTGCTGCCGCAGTCCAAGGACCTGCGGACATCTGTATGTATTGGTTGGGACGTTCCTGACCACAATTGGCTTCGCCCCTGTAGAAACAGCGCTGCCGCCGGGGGGACGGCCCCCAGACCGCCTGGAGGGCCGCAGTTGCCGATGCAGTTGAAGGTAGATTGGACCATCGAATGACCGGTGCTTTTTCCGGTACGATGCGCTATCCAATGACTCGAACAATGACCGGTCCAATCTCAGGTACAATGCTGCAAGCATTTCGTCGTAGAATGCCGCGTAGAATGGCTCGTGCAGTTTGAGATTCAGTCCAGGATTCTGTTGAGGACGCAGTTTGCGACGCAGTTCAGTATCCAGTTGACCATACCTTTGCCGGTACTTTCTGACGTACAATGTGAGGTACAATGACGGACCGAATCGCGGCTTGGCCGCGAGGTCTCAGTTTCCAGGTATCAGTGACCAGGTGTCAGGGAATGACCAAGGGACAAGGGAGGTATCATCAGAAGTTGTGGAAAAAGGAAGAGCGGTGTCTACGATTCTATGTGATTGTTATGAAGGGTTTTAGCCCGAGAAA
>JAFGRF010000117.1 GCA_016935295.1 Caldifarciminota bacterium
AGATGTCCGCTCGCAGCCGGCCGGTGGCTGTATCGACGTTCGTGGAATCGAACTCCTCCCAGACAACATACAGGTAGAAGAAGTACGAGTCCTGGCCGATGCTCGGCCGGCACGCGTAGGGAGCGTCGAGCGTCCCCCTCAGGTTCCCCGGAGCGCACGACGCGACACGGATGCGACTCCAGGGTGTTTCATTGTCCGGGCAGTAGTGCCATATCTGCGAAGGAACAAAGTAGAGGGTGTCGTGCACGAGCGGCGAGAGATTCGCCACTATGTGCAGCCGGTCCTGGACGTCGTAGAAGGCAAAGAGCGAAGTAGAGTGACAGCTCGTCACGGTGTCGCCGCCGAAGGCCAGCGGTAGGTCGAGCAGCGTCGGGCCATTGCCCCACGTCGCACCGCCGTCGGTGCTGGTCATCACGTAGGCGTCCTGCGGCGTGTTGCCCGAGACCTCCCAGACCAGTGTTACCTTGTTTGACACCTTCGAAGCCGCGATATTCTGGGTCGGCGCACCAGGGTTCGGCCCGATGTCTGTCACAGGCTCCGAAAACACGGGCCAGCTATCCGGCGTTGCGTGAGCATAAACCAGCCCGGAATCGCCGACCGCGAGTACGTGGACGGTGCCATCCTGTCCGACCGCGGTCACGGGCCACTGGCAGGGGCCGAGGCCGGTAGAATCCGAGTAATCGAAGATACCGGACCCGGGGCCCTCATCCCTGGCAATCCAAGGCATGATGTCGGCACCAACGGCGACGTGACCGCTGACGACCCCAGCCTTTGTCACCGGGTCGTCGTCGACGTTGCCGCAGCCCGCGCGTTTCGGGAATACGTTCTGGCCGGACGCCATGAAATCACTCGTGTCCGTGAGAACCCAGATCGGCGGCCACGATGTGAGGTCGTAGTAGTTGAAGCGCACGTTTCGGTCGGCAAAGATGCCCGTCGTATCACTCGAGAACGTCCACACGGCGTAGATTCCACTGCCGGCCGCATTGACCAGCATGCGCCGCGCGGGCCCGAGAACCTGCTGGTCACACGTTGTCCCACCGATGGTGTCGACAGAACCCGACCACTGCGCACTGGTCACCGACCAACAACAGCACAAAGCCACGGCCAGACTGACACATCTCACAGCACCTCCCTACCGTCTCACGACCACTACCTTTCGGCTGACAAGGCCGGCCCCGGTGTCGAGTGTGCAGAAGTAGATTCCAGCCGCGAGGACGCCCGGTGGAGAGCTGGCTTCGTACCGGCCAGGCGTTGCGTCGCCCTCGCGAAGGGACCGCACGAGTCGGCCATCGGCATCATAGACACCGACCGAAACGTGGGCCTGTCGGGGCACGTCGTAGCGCACAGTGAGTGGGCCGCGCGCTGGGTTTGGATTGACTGAAAGCGACCACTGCAGGGGTACATTGCGAGAGCCTTCGGCCACACCGCCCCCTATGAAGGTGATGGCGCTGTCCGACATGTCAAACTGCCAACCCGGGCCGTAGGCAATCACGACCACGCGTGCTGTCTCCGGGACTCCGGCAGGAACGACCCAGCGAAGAGCAGTATCCGTGCCGGGCAGTCCTGTCGCTATCGTCGACAGATGCCAGAGCGAGTCGCGTCTGAGAAAGAGCGATAGCGAGTCACAACGCGGGGGCGTGTTAGCACGCCATCGTATCGAGACCGTGTCGCCGACGCTGCAGGACCCGTCATTGGGAGCGAGCAGGTCTACCGCATCGACCTCGAATACCGATATCTTCGCGTTGCCCGCAGTAATCAGCTCGTTGTACCCATCGTTGTTGATGTCGTAGACCGTGCTGACCAGAGAACGGAACCCGCCGTGGTCGTTGTCCCAGTGCCAGACCTCTTGAAGTTGGTCGTTCCCCGTGGCCTTGTACACCTTGATGATGTCAGGCGTGGTCCAGATGCACTCGTCAGTTCCATCCGCATCGATGTCGCCGCATTCGCTGATGCGGCCCCAGTTGGTGCCTGAGAACCAGACCGAGTCCACGAGCGTGCGGGCGTACTGGTCATCGCCAGTCATCTCCCACATGTACAAGTACATCTTCCCGCGCGGGACGTTCTCGTAGGCAACGTAGAACTCGGGCTTGCCGTCGCGGTCGATGTCGTTGGTCGTGAACACGTCAGCCCCGTTGGGCTGGTAGACCGTATCCTCGTACACCATATCGTACTGGTTGTCGCCCGTGCATTCCCAGACCTTCACCCGGCCCGAACTACCGAGATTGCCTGTTGCGAAATCCATCCTGCCGTCTAAGTCGAAATCCCCAAAGGCAAACCTGTAACCGTACACCAGGTTGTGCCAGACCAACTCGCTTGAGTCATCGCCGATATTCTCCCAGATACCTGTCGCCACGACCGTGTCCGGTGTGGCGCTCATGATCTCCCGATGCCCATCGCTATCCAAGTCTGGTGCGTAGTAGGTGGGAAACGGTATGGCGAAGTTGTTACAGCACCGGTAGTACCATGAGAGCGAGCAGGGGTAGCTAAAGCTATCAGGGGACTCCAACGTCATGACGATGTCATACGCCGTGTCTCGTGCAGGCGTTATCTCGATGTTGATACATACTACGTCAGTCAGCCCATCCTTGTCGATGTCACCGGCGGCAAAGGGAATCGAATTCCCGGTCACAATGCCTTGCGGCTGAGGTGAGATGTCGCCCGTGTCCGCAAATACCAAGGAGAACCGATTCCAGCCCTGATGCTCCCAGACCTCATTCCGGGTCGGGTCGCTGGGCTGAATCGTGCCGGTGTGGAAGATGAGCTCCGGCATCGAATCGTGGTCGCTGTCGCAGCAAACGACGAGTTCAGATCCGGCATAGGGTCCTGACGGAACCTGGGCAACTCTCCGCAGACTCGTGGCACTTAGCACAGCTATCCACCCGGCCAGGATGGATAGCAGTTGACGCATCGTACATAGGGGCGGGGAGGCGGACTACGCCTCCCCGCCCTTCGGTATCTACCTTATCAGGGTTACGCGACGCGTCGTCGTCTCGCCGCCGGCATTCAGCCGCACGAAGTACACGCCGGACGGCACCTTGTGACCACGGACATCAGTGCCGTTCCAACGCGCCACGTGCCTGCCTGCTGGACGCGAACCGGTCTCCAGTCGCCGTTCGAGTCGACCGGAAACGTCATGGGCCGTGAGCCCGACCGGCCCGAAGCGGGCAAGCACGTGCTTGACCGAGGTCACTGGCAGGTAAGACTGGTACGTATGCGAGTGGGTGGTAATTGGAGACGCGCTGCCCGCGCCGGCACAACTCAGCATCGCCAGCAACAGCAGCATCCGGGCAGTGCCTCGCGCACAGCCACTATGTTGCGGACTCGAACGGCCAGGTATCTTGCCTCCTCATATTGCAGTTTCAGCCGGCCGGTCCTATGCAGAAGTGGCGAGGAGAAGACCGACGCGGAGAGCCACGGCCCTTCGCTCTCGACGCCCCTGCCGGGCAAATCATAGCTCTGGCCCGGCCGCTGTCAACCGGCAGTCTCGACTTCATCATGACAGCACCTCGCCCTAGTTGACCCCAGTCTGGAAGCCATCAGACCTCCCGTCGCGCCCGCGCGAATGCAGCCGGTTTGACAACCGGCACGGCGAGTCCTAGAATCGAGCTATGCGTTTGACCGTCGCGGTCCTGGTTCTCGCCGGCGTTGCTGCCGGGGCAGGCTCGCGGGTCGTTTCGAGCGCGCCGTTTGACCAGACTTCGCCGGCAATAGCCTTCGACGGAACGAACTTCCTCGTCACCTGGCAGGATACCCGGGACATTCCCACCGACACCTCGGCCAACATCTACGCCTGTCGTCTGACGCCGTCGCTCGAGGTCCTGGACACCGCCGGTATCCTTGTCGCGGGGACGCGGGAAGAGGATTACATCCCGGCCGTTGCCTGGGGCGGCGCTGACTACCTCATCGCGTGGCACCGCGGGTGCTGATTCGAGCGCGACGTGCTCGGCGCCCGGGTGGCGCCTGACGGGACCCTGATAGACACGTCCACAATCAGCTCAGCGCTCGACGACCAGGTCGGAGCACGGCTTGCGTTCGACGGCGAGAAGTACCTTGCGACCTGGTCAGACCGTCGGACAAAACCAGAACAGGTGTACTACACTCGTGTCGCCCAGGACGGGATTCCTCTCGACCCGGACGGCAGGCGTTTGCTGACGCAGGATTCCGCTGCCATCCAGCTTTCCCCGGTGCCGGCATCGAACGGTTCCGGATTCCTCGTCGCATGGCTGGCAAGCAGCGCCGGATATGTTGTCAGCGCCGCCCGACTCGGGAACGACGGTGAGCCCCTGGATACCACCGCCATCCAGTTCACCCAGGACAGCGTGTTCCAGTGGTCAGTGGCCTTGGGAACCGACGGAGACAACTACCTGGTTGTCTGGAGCGGCGAGGTACCGGGCAACGAGAGCACGGCGTTCTGCTGCAGCCGGCTGAGCCCTGATGGAATCATACTCGACTCGGTGCCTATCACTATTGCCCGGTCGCTGGCTGATGTCGCCGAACCGGCCGTGGCGTACCTGGACGGGATCTTCCTTGTCACCTGGACCGACTGGCGCGCGGACGGCGATATCTACGCTTGTCGGATCCGGCAGGACGGTACGGTGCTCGATTCCGGTGGGTTTGCGGTCTGTGTGACGTCCGGGATACAGCACCAGCCGGCGGTGGCGGCCGGGAACGACCGGTTCGTGGTCTGCTGGTCCGAATTCCGAGACAGCACCTTCGACATCTATGCGGCCAGCGTAGACTCCAGCGGTCAGGTCGGAGTCAAAAGCGAAGTGGAGAGGAGAAGCACAGGCGGGGAGTTGCTTCACGTGCTGTCCAATCCCGCACGCGGTGCGGTGCGCTTTGCTGCCCGTCAATCAGGACCGATACGCGTCTTCGACTGCCGGGGCGGATTGGTTCGAGTTCTTGATGGCCGGGTCTGGGACGGCCGCGACAACTCGGGCAGGCTGGTTCCGGCAGGTTCCTATGTCGCCGTGGTCGAACGTGCCTCCTGCAGCTTCCTGCTGCTCAGATAGCACAACCTGTTGGTTGTCGCTCAAGGCGCCGGACGGCGTCTAGCGGGCTTCAGGAAGATGGCGGAGGCTCGAAGGGATTGGCGATTGGCGACTGGCGAATTCAGGATGCCTGAGAGTACCGAGCTTGATATCCCGAAGTACGGCTGATAGGACCAGAGGGGATTGAGTCCAAACCCGCAACCTCCATGGATGCTCACTGGCAGCAGGTGTGCCACTATGAGGTCTGCTCGCAGTTCAGCGCCGACACCGAGGCGGGCACGGGACATTGCAGATTGCAGATTGTAGATTTCAGATTGCAGATTGGGTGAGGTAAGGCCGAAGTCGGCGAACAGGGCGGCGTTGATGTTCTGCAGGAACAGAGGGCCCGTTCCGATGCCGCGCTCGACCCACCAGAGCGGGGTTCGGAACTGGAGCCCGGCCGCGATGACCGAGCGTTCCAGCCCAGACGCTTCGGCGTAGCCCCGGACGCCGAGCAGCCCCGGTTCGTTGTCCAGCATAAAGGCGTCGGCGGCATCCTGCTCAAATGCGGTGCCTACCGCGAGCTTCGCGCGAAGGCTCCACGTCTGCGGTGCGTGGCCCAAGTACCCATACCAGTAGGCAAGTGCCCGTGCCAGGTCTTTATCGGAGAAGAGCGACCGCGACTGCACGTCCGTGTGGAAGCCGAGAACCTGACCGTCAACCGGCGCTACACCGAAACGGTACTGGTGAGCGTTCGAGTACGTCCAGTCGAGGTCGGCTCGGGCACTGGTGGAGGAATCGCGTGCGCCCGATACAGTGAAGTCGAGCCAGCTCGAC
>JAFGRF010000009.1 GCA_016935295.1 Caldifarciminota bacterium
GCCATGCTGCGGGGACTGAGCGAGTCGGGCGGGAGCATCGCAATGACCGAGTCATACCGGCAGTCCACGACCGCGCCGTACCTGAGGTAGAGCTTGTCATTCCGGTCGTTCATGAGGCCGGCATAGCGGAAACCGACGTCTATCGTGTCAATGATCGTGTTCTGACGGCAGTCGAGGACCAGTGTCTGGCTACGGAGGCACAAGTACAGCTTGTCCAGCCGTCGGTTCAGGAACATGGTGTCGACATTCCCCGGCAGGCTCTCGGAGGAGATGATCGAATCGGTCAGCACGTCAATCGTGAACAGGATGTCCGGTGACTGGTCAACGTAGTAGAGCCGGCCGAGGTCGATGTTCAGCGCCATCTTGCCGCGATAGGAGCCGCCAACGAGGTCGAACGTCTTGACCACGGCGTCGGTCACCGGGTCGAGCACGCGCACGGTCGGCGCATCCTGGCAGGCGAAGAAGACGCGGTTGGAGCGCGGGTCGTAGACCGCACACGTGACGTCGTCGTCCTGCTCGAAGAGCGGAACGGCGGTGTCTCTCAGGCAGTCGTAGGCGTAGACGGTGTCGCCGGAGCCCATGTCATCGAAGACGTACAGCTTGTTGAGGTAGGGCACCATGACTGGTCGGGGCTGGCTGACGTTGGGCATTGCCCTGCTGCCGAGCAGGCTGTCGGTGTTGCAGTCGAAGACTCGGAGTGAATGGTAGTCAGCCACATAGAGCCGGTTGAGGGCCGGATTCAGCACGGGCTGGGCATCAGTGTCCGTGGCACCGCCGAGTATGTGCTTTGGCTCGCCGAACGCGCTGTCCACGACAAGCAGCTCATCATGCGTCGGACAGAGAAGGTAGAGCTTGTTTCCGGCCGGATTGTGCGCCATCTGCTGTGGCTCGTACTGAGCGTAGTTCACCGTACCCGTGACCGTGTCGTTAGCGGCGTCAATGACGCAGACAAGGTCTCCGGGCGTCGTGACACTATAGAGCTCGCCGCGTCCGGGCCAGAATCCCAGTGCTGCTACGGAATGCGTGGGCACGGCCGGGAGAGGTATGCGGCCGACAATCATGTCGGTCGTGTCCATGACCAGCAGCAGTGCCGAGTCGCTGCGAGCCACGTATGCCCGGCCGCTCAGGTCACAGACCACCAGTAAGGGATATGGTCCCTCCAGCCTAGCGCGGACGGAGTCGGTCGGGCAGTCCACGATGAACAGGCTGTCATCGGCCTGCGAGATGTACATTCGGTCGGCTGCCGGTGAATAGGCCATGGCATATACTTCGGTGACGCCCTGCAGTGCCCCGATTGCCTTCAGAGAATCGGTGCTCACAATGACTACCGAGTCCGTGTTCGTCGCTTGAGTTGTGCAGTAGAGCTTGCGTGAGGCCGTGCTCAGGGTCATCGTCCAAACGTAGTCGAGGCCGACTTCCACCTCGGTCAGTACCGTATCGGCGGTGCAGTCGATCACACTGAGTGAATCTGACTCGGTTCCGACGTACAGCCGATTCCAGGCTGAATCCCAGAGTAGGGCCGTGACGTCGGCTCCAAGTCTGACGGTGCTCAGCACGGAATCGCCGTCCGGGTCGAATACGAAAAGCGTCTCGCTGAAAGTCGAACCCAGGTAGAGACGGTTCGACGTTCGGTTGTACGCAACTGAGCGCGGCTCGAAGGGCAGAGCTGTCACACCCAGAATCGTGTCCGCGCCAGCATTGATCACAACCGCCGAATCTCGCATCACATAGCCCTTGCCGCTCGGCGGGCAGAAGACCACCAGGCCCGACGAGCCGGGGCCGCGAATCTTCTCCATGGTTACGGGATTGAATACCTGGATGTGGCCGGATTCGATGTAGACGTTACCGGATATCGGATTGACGACTATACCTCCGGTGACGGCAATGCCGCCAAAGGTGTCGCCAATCACGACCTCGCGCTCCAGCCACTGGCCGGAGCAGATGGATGTAACCGCTACGACGAGAGCGAGCAGAGTACACCTCTTCATTATACCTCCCAGTGTGATGATAGAACCGTTTCACGAATTGTCAACCGAATAGAAACCAAGGACAAGTTAGCCAGACAAAGCCGGTTCATTTGCCGGCCCAAACCAGCCGTACATCTCTGACCAGTGGGACGATCCCGAACGCATCGCCCCTGTACTCGATGCAAGCGAAGCCGCAGTCGCGTGGCCGCTCGACCACGATATCAAGTCGAGCATCCCTCTTGCCTGCACGGCGAGCGCGAGACGCGAGCACCGACGAGACCATCCCGAGGGCAACTACAAGCCGCCACGGCGGACCGGCCAGCAGGCCGGCGCCGAAGAAGACGACGAACGGGACGCCAGCGCTATCGCAGTCGGTGTCGGCTTCCACGGCTTGGGACACGATCCCAATTGAGGACAATTGGGTCATGTCCCCGCCTGTCCCATTTTCGCCGGGCGTGTCCCGCGCGTCAGGACCTTCATCTTCCAGACGGACGCTCTTCCAGGCCGAGCGCACGTGCGAAGCGGCCGCGTGATAGCAGAACTCGCCGGCATGGGCCGCCGCGGAGAAGTTGCCGGGAAGGAGCGCTATTCTCTCTGGGACCCGGCAACCGAGCTCGCGGGCCCTCGCGGCCACGTCGACATAGTCCCTGGTCTGCACAGACATCACGCGGGAACATATACACCGAATGTGCCGGAAAGAGCAAGTCGCGTAACCTAACACTAGTCAAACAGATAGGGAATCTCACCTCTTGAAGCTAGGAGTCGACTTGTGCCAACCATGGCACAGGAGTAGAGACGTGGAACGGCGGTAAGCCGTACCCCTTCAGTGAGTTGTAGCCAGGTGTGTCACGAATGACACGACTTGCGTCATCCGCGGCACAGATTGGTGAGTTGTGGGGGCCGGCATTGGAGACGAACCGAGAGACCGTCAGTCGGGGCTATTGTCTACATGGTGTTTGCGTAGCAGGCGATAGAATTGGCTCCGGCTGAGTCCTGCGAGCTTGCTGGCTCTGGAGATGTTCCCCTTCGCTTTCCTCAGGGCCTCGACAAGCATGGCTCGTTCAGACTCATTCGACCTCTCGCGGAACCTGTCACGCAGGCTCTCTGGCGTCGTTGCGTTCGTCTCGGCCGGGGGGTGCCTGAGCTCGGACGGAAGGTCGGCGATTTGGAGCATATCACCGCTAGCAAGCAACACGGCCCGTTCTACCACGTGTTGTAGCTGGCGGACGTTGCCCGGCCACGAGAACTCGGCAAACAGCGACAGGACGTCGTCGCTCGCGGCGCGAACCGGCCGGCTGTATTCCTGAGCCGCACGGACGATGAAGTACCGAGTCAGCACCGGGATGTCTTCCTGCCGCCGCCGCAGCGGCGGCAGGACGAGTTGAACCGTATTGAGCCGGTACAGCAGGTCGCGTCGGAACAACCCCTCGCGCTCGCGCAGGTCGAGGTCCATATTCGTCGCGGCTACAATCCGTGCGCCGACCGGCCTCTCGACGTCCCCACCCACTCGCGTGACCATCTTGTCCTCGATGACTCTCAGCAGCTTGGCCTGCAGGGCAGGACTCATGTCCCCGATTTCGTCGAGGAAGATGGTCCCCTTGCCCGCCTGCTCGAATTTGCCCGGCCGCGCCGCTACCCCGGTGGCAGCGCCCGCTTCGACCCCGAAGAACTCGGCCTCAAGCAGGCTCTCCGGCACTGCAGCACAGTTGACCGTGACAAAGGGATGGTCGGCCCGCGGGCTCGATTCGTGCAGGGCGCGGGCAATCAGTTCCTTACCCGAGCCACTCTCGCCGCGTACCAGAACCGGGACCGGGGCATCGGCCACGCGTGCCGCGATGCCCAGCAGGTCGCGCACCTCTCGGTTACGGCCCACCACTCCCCGGAACCGGAGCCCGGGAATCTTAGGTTCGCTGTCGACTTCGATTGTCCCGAGTTCTCTCAGCCTCGCAAGCGCGGGCGCGAGCGTCTGGGACACGACCTCAAGCAGCTCGGAGTCAACGCGCGCCGTCAGAGAGACTTCCCGTTGGAGCCAGACAAGACCGACTTCACGTCCCTCCAGCTTCACCGGAAGTGTCATTGCCAGGTCGGTCTGCGTCAAGGTCACCTGGTCTGTCAACTCAGGCAGGTTCGGACTTCCCCGCAGGGCAACCGGCCGGCCGCCGGCCAGCACCACGCCCTGCTCGAACCGGAGGTTGTCGCAGAGCATCGAGAGGGCCTGCTCGATGAGCTTCACGGGCGCCAGTCCGAGCGCGGTGATGCTGAGCAGCCCCTGGAGCAGGGCGGCATTGCGGTCGGTGTCCATCTCAAGCCGGTAGAGCAGCCGTGTCGTCTCTTCGGCCTCGGCCACGACAGCGAGTCGGCGGAATGTCTGAGCAGCGGTCTCGATCTTGGATCGAGCCTCCTCCGGCTGATTCGCTTTGAGGAGTCCTCGTCCGTGCTGGAGCCGGGCGAGCGCGAGTTCATACGTGTCACCGAGCGGTTCCAGCGTTGCCTCGGCCCGGCTGAATAGCTCCAGCGCCTTGGCCGGGTCGCCGCGGGCCGCGGACAGTAACGCTTTTGCGCGCAGAGCTTCGCCCTGCTGCGTTGGCTGATTCAGGTCGGTCGCGCAATGCTCGGCTTCTGCCACCAGGTCGCAGGCCGCATCGAGCCAGCCCCTGGCGAGCGCCACCTCGGCCCGGCGGCAGCAGGCAGTCGCGAGCACGC
>JAFGRF010000118.1 GCA_016935295.1 Caldifarciminota bacterium
GAGTTAGCCGAAACTGCCGGTTTTTCTCGCCTGGGGTTGCTTCAGACACCAAGCCGGCGGACGGCGGCTGCCGCTACTTGCGGCTTCCGCGTCGGGACGAACGCGCGGCCGGCCGGTCCGAGACCTTGAACTCATTCTCCTCGGGTTCGGCGAGCTCCTTCGCCTCATCCCAAGGAACGGCCTTGCCGGCGCGGATGCTCTCCCGCGCCTGCGCAATCCGCGCGACGAAGTGTGGGTCGTTCTCCAGCCGGTAGTCAAACCAATCATCATCGTCGGCAAATCCGACCAGCACTCCGGCCGGACGGCCATGACGGGTAATGACGACCTCCTCGTCGGCCGCCTCGTTCAGGTACTCCGAAAGGTGGTCCTTGACCTCAGCCAGCGCTACTCTCTTCATTGTGCTCTCCGGTCCGACTTAGCCTTTCCGCGACCGAAGCCTCTCCCAGAACTGGCGCGGGGACAGTACCGGCACGCGACCGACGCGCCGGAGAGACAGAAGCTCCCGGTCGCCCGTCACCAGCACGTCCACCCGCGACGCGACCGCGGCGGCAAGGATCGGCAGGTCATCACGGTCGCGCAGCTTCACGTCCGGCAGCGGGCCGGGCTCAGCCAGTTCTGCGTCATCGCTGAGCAGCCGGAGGAAATCGGCAACCGCGTCTGCGGGCGCTCCGAACTTCCGGCGCAGCACCCTGCCGACCTCATCCAGCACCTGCTGCGAGACCACCGGGTCGTGAGCGGCGAGCACCTCGCGCATCACGTCGGCGCAGAGCCCGCGCGTGGCCGCCGCGCTCGCCAGCACGTTCGTGTCGAGGAAGACCCTCACGCTCCAGACCTGATGTTAGACCAGCGAGACAACCGCCGAAGTGCGCCGCTATACGCGAATGCCGCATTCGGTTCAGAACCACATCTGCGTCCATCTGTGGTCATCCTCTTTGTGACTTTGTGTCTTAGTGGTGAGGTCCGGTGTCAGGTTCGGGGTTCACGACACGTCGGCGAACACGTCCTCGTCGGTCAGGTAGCCGCGCGCCTCGGCAAAAGGCATCAACCGCTGCCGCGCTGCGTCGAACTGGGTTATGCGGAGCTGGCGGCGCATCGCCTCGCGGGCAACCTCGCTGCGGTTCCGGCCCGACCGGCGGCTCGCCCTGGTCAACAGCCGATCAAGGTCATCATCCAGCCGGATGGTAATGGTATTCGATTTCATGTAATACAATGTAAGACACGGATGCCTTCCTGTCAACAACGGCGCTGCGCCGGGTTCACTTTAATGAATCGCGTGGGTTGGTACTCACAGGCGGAGTCGGAAGACCAGGGACCTTGACCCTAACCTTAGCCTCTACCTCAACCTGGACCTTTGCCGCGCTGTGTCAAATGGACGGGCGGAGTGTGCGGCGAGTCCTAGGCCTTCTCCCATTCGTCACGGGAGACGCCGGCTTGACGCAGGACCCTGGCAAGAAGCTCGCGGCCTATGTCAGATTGGTGGGGATTGGGCAAGGCTACCGAGATACTTCCCCGATACATGAACTCGTGCTTGCCTCCAGAAAAGGGGCCGAGGAAACCGAGCCGGCGCAAAGCGGCGACGAGCTCCCGGCGCTTGACCGGGCCGAAACTCGGCATCAGACCACTTCGGCTACTTCAAGCTTCAGTCCGTCGGCTTCCGGCAGCGGCAGGTTCCGCGAGACCCGGAACAGGATCCAGTCCTCGAGCGTACTCTCGAGCTCCTCGCGGCAGGCCTCAAGCGTGGCCGCACTGGCGTACACGCCCTGGAAACCCGGGACCTCACCATAGTACGACCCATCGTCGGTCAGGATTTCGTACTTCGCCTTACCCATCGCTGCGCGAATATAGGCTGTCAGCATACGTCCATTCTAGCGCAAATCGGGCCGTTGACAACCGGCACGTCCACCTGCATTCGCCGCTCGCCACCCAGTGCGCAGGAACGTCCCACGAGCGGGTTCATTTAAATGAACCGCGTGACTTGGTACTCTCAGATGGAGAAGAAAAACGAGGGACGAAGGACCCGCGGCCACGCCCTCGCACGCCCCATGGCGTGACGGACGGTCGGGTTGTTCCGTCGGACGGCACCTGCCCGGGGCAGAGCATCCTAATGAATCGCGTGGTTTGGGACTGTGGCCATCTCTCAGCATTTCTGAATTCTGGTCTCTGGTTTCTGAATTCAGGTCTGTCCTCTCCTTGAAGCGCCGTCGGCCGCAAGCTGACATCGCCACGCCCTTGACTCTTGGGCCTTTTGCGGATATAACACACCGCATGATTGACCGGGTGCAGGTTCGGGTGTCCAACGACAACTGCGTGTAGCTATGTCGGCTGGTCCAGGTTCTGCTGTTACACTGTCCGAGTTGGAGTCGCACTTGTGGGAGTCGGCCAACATCCTGCGTGGGCCGGTCGACGCGGCCGACTTCAAGACCTACATCTTCCCACTGCTGTTCTTCAAGCGAATCTGCGACGTCTGGGACGAGGAGTACCAGGAGATCGTCGACGAGACCGGCGACGAGC
>JAFGRF010000119.1 GCA_016935295.1 Caldifarciminota bacterium
AACCGACCGCAGTTCGGACAGGTCACGAGTTCGGTGCGGCACCGCGACGCGAGCTCCGAGGGCAGTTTCACGTAGCAGCCGCCGCAGAACTCACGGATGACCTGCACCACCACCCGACCGCCATAGCGCTTCATGATCCGCTCGTACATCGCCAGCAGTTTGGGGTCGACCTTCCGGGTCAGCTTCTCGCGCTCACGCTCCGCGGTCTTGATGAAGTCGTCCGAGGCTTTGACTGCCTGGAAGCCCACCGCCTGGTAGTCGGCGGTCTCGATGTCGCGCAGGATGTGGTCGAATTCCTCCAGAGAACGCAGAGTTTCGACCTTGGGGTTCATCGAATCTTCTCCTCCAGGCTGCGCACGAGTTCAATCAGCTCTTCCGGCGTGTGTGGGTCGAACAGCCGCTTCTTCTTCGTGAGCTCCTGGCAGACCATTGCCACCCTGCCCAGGGTTATGAGGTACTGATTACCGGGGTCCTGCGGCGGCGCCATGATCAGGAAGAAAAGGTGTGCGGCCTTGTGGTCGATGGAGTCGTACTCAACGCCCTTGGTCGAACGGCCGACGGCCATCTCCAGCTTGTCAATCAGGAGCGAACGACCATGCGGGATTGCGATCCCTTTGCCGATTCCGGTCGAACCCAGTTCCTCACGTTTCGTCAGGGTCGCAAGCAGCAGCTCGGCGTCGTCGCCCTGTCGGATCATCTGCACCAACTCGCGCAGCGCCTCCGGCTTCTTCTTTGCCTTCAGATCGAGGTTGATGCGGTCGGGCCGAAGCAAGGCTGTGAGAGTCACACGTCACCTCCTGTTGGCCGCAGCCCACTGTTTTGCGGCCGGTTAGTCTTCGACATTGGTATGGGAAAAGGTCTGGCTTGGTGCGTCGCCCCAGAGTCGTTCCAGACCGAAAAACTGGCGGGTCTCACCAGAGAAAATATGCACGACGACGTTGAAATAGTCAAGAAGTATCCACACCCCGTTTTCCGCGCCTTCGATGTGGTGCAGCCGTTCGCCCTCGCGTTTCAGTCCCAGCGCCACGGCCTCGGCGACGGCCTGCGCGTGGATTGTCGAGGTGGCGGTGGCGATGACGAAGTAGTCGGCCAGCGGCGAACGGCCCCGCAGGTCGAGGAGCACGACGTCTTCACCGAGCTTGTCGAGAATGATGGCCGCGGCTCGCTTGGCAAGACGACCGGCAGTCATTTCTAGTACAGCGGGACCACGTTCGCAAAGAAGCGGCGGTAGTCGTCGCCGATCACGAGCCGGACTTCCAGGTAGCGGCTCGAGTCGAGTTCGACAATGACCTCGGGCATGGCCTTGGGCCCGAGCGGGAGCTTCCGCCAGCGCCGCTGTACCGAAAGCGCCCGTGCAACCGTACGGGCGTTTGCGCCGGTTGGTTCCCGCAGGTCGACCACGGTGGTCCTGGCCAGGTGCTCGCGGTAGTCCCGCACCGCGTAGATGTCATACCCGCGCATCTGCAGTTCGTCGGCAACTGCGCGGCCTGCCCGCGGGACACCGCAGCCGTTGGCTATTTCCATTCTCAGCAGCTTGGCATCGGAATCAGACTCCGGTTCGGGCAGAATGCGCCAGGTGATAGAGGCGCCGGCAGCTACCACCAGAACCACCGCCAGCAGCCACGCCAGTGTCTGCTTCAATCCGCACTTGGCTCCCGGCGCGCCGCCAGTCCACGCTCCAGCAGGACGAGTTCCTCAGGCGTGTTTGCCCCAAGCATTTCGTCCGGGTCGTCGGCGAGCACCGCCACGGCCTGCCCGCCATCGGAACGTACCTCGCGGACAATGTCGGTCAGGTAGTATTCGCCTGACACCGGACTCGGCTTGATCCGCTCAAGTGCCGGCCTGACCCGACCCCAGAGAAACGAGTAGGCGCCGGAATTGACCTCGTGGATGGCCAGCACCTCGGGCGCAGCGTCGCGCTTCTCGACAATCCGCTCAATGAAGTCGCCCTCGGCCCGCACGACGCGGCCGTACCCGGCGGGATCGGCAAGCCGGGCAGTGAAGACCGCGACGTCGGCACCGGCCGCCCGGCGCGCCTGGATGAGCCGCTGGATTGTTGCGGGCCGGATAAGTGGCGCATCGCCGCAGAGGACAACGCACTCCTCGTCATCGTTCAGGAGATCGCGACAGGCCAGGACCGCGTCGGCCGTGCCGTGCTGCCCTGTCTGCACGACGAACTCGACCCCGACCCGCTCGAACGAGGCCATCACTTCTTCTTTCTGGGCTCCGACGACCACAATGACGCGGGTAGCCTCGGCTGCCCGGGCCGACGCGAGGACGTAGCTCAGGAGCGGACGCCCTGCGATCGGCAGGAGCACTTTGGGGACAGGCGCCCCCATGCGCTTGCTCTTACCCGCCGCGAGGACTATTGCGGTCACTTTTCTTGATGCATTCCCGGTGGTTGACGTCAATCACCCGCACGGTTCTGCAGGACAGGATATCGCACGCCCACATCAGCCCGGAGCCAAACCCCGGGCTACCCTCGTACTGCGGATTCTTGTCGGTGACGACCAGCCGCCGGGTTTTCGACCGGACCAGACACCGGAGCATCGGCCCGCTACTTCTCGGATTCGTCGCCCGTTTTGCCCTTTTCGCCGACCTTCTTGTCCGGCTTGGCTTTCTTGCCGCCCTTCTGCTTGGCCGCAGCCTCCTTGGCCTTCTTCTCGTGGTGCCGCTCTTCGCGGACAACCAGCTCGAGCAGGGCCATCTCGGCGCCGTCGCCCTCGCGCGGACCCAGGCGCAGGACGCGCGTGAAGCCGCCGGGCCGTCCGGCAAGCCGTGGTCCGATCACGTCGAACAGCTTCTTCAGCACGGTCTTGTCCGAAACAAAGCGGCCGACCTCGCGGCGTGCCGCGACGGTGTTCTTCTGGGCCAGGGCAACCATGCGATCAGCCGTCCGCCGGGACTCCTTGGCCTTGGCCAGGGTGGTCTTGATCCGCTCGTGTTCGAACAGCGCAGTGACTAGGTTGCGCATCAGCGCCCGGCGATGCTGGGCCGTCCGGCCGAGCTTCTTGACCTTGTCTCCGTGACGCAAGGCTACTCCTTTTCCTTTTCCGGCTCGTGCTCCATTATCGGCAGGCTGGAAACGTCCATGCCCAGGGATAGCCCCACGTCCTCAAGCACCTTCTTCAGCTCCTCAAGCGACTTGCGGCCGAAGTTCTCGATGTCGAGCATGTCCTTCTCGTTGCGTTGCACGAGGTCGCCGATGGTCTGGATAGAGATCCGCTCGCCGGTCGTCTTTGAGCGCCCCTTCATCAGGCAGTTCAAGGCACGGTTCGAAAGCTCCAGTTCCTCGATGCTCTGGTTCAGGAGCTCCACGAGTTTGTCGCGATCCTGGTAGAGCTTTTCCTCAGCGATGAACTCCGGCTCCTTCTCGACCGGCACCAGCACCGCCATGTGGTTCTTCAGTATCGTCCCCGACTGGATCATCGCCTCGTCCGGCCGGACCGTCCCATCGGTCCAAAGCTCAAGCACCAGCCGCTCAAAGTCGGTACGGTCCAGCACCCGCATCGATTCGACCCAGAAGTTGACGCGCTTCACCGGCGAGAAGAAGGCATCCAGGAATATTGTCGTTTCCGGAGCTGTGCGGTTCTTCTTCAGCCGCTCCGCCTTGACGTAGCCACGGCCGTTCTCGACCAAGAACTCCATGTCGAGAGAGCGCTTGCTGTCCGAGATCGTCAGCAGCCGTTGGTCCGGGTTGGCAATCACGATTTCCGGAGGCACCGCGAGGTCCCGGGCCAGGAACTCACGTTTGCCCGATGCATGCAGGTGACACATCTTCGGCGTCTCCGACCAGAGCCGCAGCCTGAGTTTCTTGAGATTGAGCACGATCTCGGTGACGTCCTCGACCACGTCGTCGACCGTAGAGAACTCGTGGGCCACGCCGTCGATGCGCAGCTCGGTGATAGCCGCCCCCTGGACCGACGAAAGCAGAGCCCGGCGCAGCGAATTGCCCATCGTCGCGCCCCAGCCCTTCTCCAAAGGCGCCAAAGTGAACCGGCCGTACGAATCGCTGGCCGATCCGCTGTCGAGGTCGAGCTTCTCGGGAAGTGTGAAAGGTTTGAGTTTCATTTCGAGTAGAGCTCCACAATCAGCTGCGTGTTACACGGAATATCCTTCACGTCTTCGGGACTCGGCTGGCGCACGACGGTTCCCACACCGCGGTCAGCGGCGACCGTCAGCCAGGACATCCCGGGCTGCTGCTTGTTCGCGAGAATCGCACCGATGACCTTCATGCCATCTTCGTCCTTGACGCCGACGATATCACCGCCATCGGTCAGGTACGACGGAATGTTGATCCGCCGGCCGTTTACGGTTATCAGGCCGTGCCGCACGAACTGACGTGCCTGCGCCCGAGAGTCGGCAAACCCCATACGGAAGACGACGTTGTCCAACCGCCGCTCAAGCAAAATGACCAGCGCGGCAGCCGTGTTTTTGCTCTTTGCCGCCTTGGTGAAATAGTTGTGGAACTGCGTCTCGAGGATGCCGTACATCATCCTTAGCTTCTGCTTCTCGCGCAACTGGATGGAGTAGGCCGAGACCCGACGCCGACCCCGCACCTCTGGCATCTCCCCCCGCTTCATCAGCGTACACTTGTCCGACAGGCACTTGTCACCGCGCAGAAACAACTTCTCACGTTGCTTCCGGCACCGCTTGCACTTGGGTCCAATGTATCTTGCCATGATTTTCGCCCCTCCTAGACGCGGCGCTGCTTCGGAGCGCGACAGCCGTTGTGGGGAATCGGAGTAATGTCGCGGATGGAGATGATGTCCAGACCGGCGTTCTGCAGAGAACGAATGGCTGACTCACGTCCCGGCCCGGCGCCGCTGACCCGCACCTCGAGCCGCTTCACGCCTAATGACCCCGCCTCTTTGGCCGCAGCCTCCGCACACAGCCCGGCGGCAAACGGAGTACCCTTCTTCGATCCCTTGAATCCGACCCGGCCGGCACTCGACCATGATACTACGGCGCCGGTCGGGTCGGCGATGGTCACAATCGTATTGTTGAAGCTGGTATTGACATGAGCAACACACAGCAGCGGAACCTTCTTGCGGGCTGACTTGCGCGCCACTATGCCTTGCCTCCGGCCGCAGGCTTGGGAGCCGCAGCCGCCGGCGTCGCCTTGACCTTGAGGACGCCGGTCGTCTTCCGCGGGCCTTTGCGGGTACGAGCATTCGTTCTGGTCCGCTGGCCCCTTACCGGCAGACGCCTGCGGTGCCGGTCGCCGCGATAGCTGCCGATTTCTATGTAGCGCTTGATATTCCCGGAAACATCCGCGCGCAACTCACCCTCCACTTTGCAGCCGCCGTCAATCTCTTTGCGGATTGCCGCCACGTCGTCGTCGGTCAAATCCTTGGTGGGACGCGAAGGCTCTATGCCGGCCGCAGCCAGAATCCTGCGGGCCGTGTGCAAACCTATGCCGTATATGTGCTGCAGCGAGTAGAGAATCGCTTTGTTGTCGGGCAGGTCGATACCCGCGATACGAGCCAAACAGACCTCCTGTGGTTACCGAAATCAGAAGAAGCTACACTTTTGCCTAACTTGTAAGCTATAATGTATAGCTGATTTAGACCCAATGTCAAGCGAAAGTAACCCTTGACGGCCACTAACCCAAATGATCGGTTTGCGCAGTGGCGGCTCCTGCATCACAGACCGGCGCTAGCGGACCAGATCGAACCGGGCTGTCAGTACGCTCGCTTGGGCTGTCCCTGTGGTCAAGCGACAGAAGTACGTACCCGATGGCAGGCTACTGCCGTCGTCGCCTGTGCCGTCCCAGTCGAGAACCTGCGCTCCGTCTGGCAGGCGGACATCTCGCCAGATCCGGACGGACCTGCCTGCCAGGTCGAAGATGGCCAACCCAATCGTCCCTGCTTCCGCCAGCCGGAACTTGAGCCGCACGCCCTGCTCGGTCCTGACAACCTCAAGACTCCCCGTACGACGCCGCCTAGATTCCGTCGTGCCCTGCTGAGGAGGCAAGCCCGCCGCGTGTATGAGTACCGGCAGGTCGGTCCCGGGCAAACCAAGTGCCGCAATGATCGCCGCGCGTTCGGTCGGCGTGATCGGCGCAGTCAGCCTTCCGTGCAGGCCGAGCGCGTGTGCCTGCATCAGGTACTGGTACCCGGCAAACCCGGCCTCCTGCAGCTTCCACGGCCATTCGGAGGTGGAGTCGGTGGCGCAGACCACGATGTAGACCGGCGCTGTTGCCGGGACACTCGGGCAAGCTGCCCGCAGAGAGTCGCGCCGGTCCCCGGACGTCACCTCTTCCAGCCGGTGGTCGCTGCTGCTCATGCTCCCCGAGGGCAGGCGGTTGTGATAACGCATCACCGCTGTGTACGTCACCACGTAGATACGTCGAGTGAGGTAGTAGTTGGCAACAGCCGATGGCACCGTGAGACCGCGTCTGCCGACCGGCATGTGGGGCGTGCTTCCGTACCCGGCCCAGAGCAGTTGCGAGATGGCCGACAGCGGCAGCGCAGCCGGGTTGAACACCGAATCCTGTCCCAGCCCACCGATGAGCAGTTCAAAGGTATCACTCCCGTCCGTCGCCGGCAGCGGCAGTGTTGAATCTGACGAGACAGCCACGCAGGAGTCGGTCAGCCCGGTCACTGACATCCGACCGAATACGTCGACCATGTTGATGGTGTTGGTCGGATTCCAGTTGCTGTTCGCGTAGTTGGCCGCGAAGGCCATCGGGCACGATGCGACCGTCCCGTTACCTAGGTTCCAGAACGCAGCGCCGGCCAAGAACCCGGCTTGCACTGCCAGCCCAGCTTCTTCGCTGCGCTCGACCGCGATACCGACCTCGAAGGCGGGCTCGCAGTAGAACTTGTACCGGTGGTCGCCGGGAAGATGCACGTTCAGGACGTGGTCGGTCGGGTCATACATATACACGTTGGCCGCGGTAGCCACGTAGATCTCACGGTAGCTGCTGCCAAACGAGGGCACGCGGCTCATCGCCCAGAGCACATTCGACAGCACTGTATCGGACAACGGGTCGTAGTACCCCCAGTGCTTCGTGTAGCGGCTGTTGGATATGGCTTCAAAGGAATTGCCGTGGACAACGGGTCGCGGCAAGCTCTCTGCCTGTGCGAACGCAGCCGCCCCAACGACAAGGAGAGGCATACACGCGACTACAGCCTCATGCATACCCTCAGTCTATGGCGGCACGAACCACTGCCAGACCACGGCGGCCGGTCAAGGTCACGTGACGGGCAATCGACGACTCGCGACCTGCTTGCTTGACACACGTGACTTCTCTACTATACTGACCATCCGGCAACGGCCCGCGCCCGCCCTGTTTTCCGCCGGCCGGTTTCGCGGGATACTAATCTACACTTAACACGGTTCACCAAAGGAGGAATCAGTCATGGCCGAAGAACAGGTATTCCAGCCCCCGAAGGAGCTGGTTGAGAACTCCAACGTAATGGCCTTCATGAAGAAGCACGGCATCAGCGACCTCGACGGTCTCTTGAAGCGGGCCGAGGATCTGAATTGGTACTGGGGCGAGGCCGCCAAGGACTTGGACTGGTACAAGCCTTTCACCAAGGTCCTCGACGATTCGAAGGCTCCCTTCTTCACCTGGTTTGCGGACGGCAAGTTCAACATCGTCCACAACTGCCTCGACCGCCACATGAAGACGCCTGTCAAGGACAAGGTCGCCTACATCTACGAGTCCGAACCGGGCGAGGTGGAACGCTGGACCTATGCGCAGCTCCACAGGGAAGTCAACAGGTTCGCCAACGCGCTCAAGAAGCTCGGCGTGAAGAAGGGCGACCGGGTCACGCT
>JAFGRF010000120.1 GCA_016935295.1 Caldifarciminota bacterium
AGACCGAATCGTTCAGGACCGAGATGCTGGAGCTGTTGTAGTTGGCAACATAGACCCGGTTCTGAACTGGGTTCCACGCCAAGGCCCTCGGCTCGCTACCGACGCCGATGGTCGCGACGACGCTGTCGGCCGCGCCGTCTATCACGGTCACGGTAGAGTCATTCGCGTTAGCGCAATAGACCCAGTCGTTGGTCGCGTTGTGGCAGAGGGCAACGGGGTAGTACCCTACAGGTACGGTGGCAGTGACGCTGTCGGTCACGCCGTCTATCACGGCCACCTTGTTGCTGTTACGGCTCGCGCAGTAGACCTTGTTGTTGGTCGAGCTATGGCAGAGAGCATACGGGGCGTACCCCACAGCCACGGTGGCGATGACCGTGTCGGCCGCGCCGTCCATCACGGTCACGTTGTTGCCGTTCATGTTCGCGCAGTAAACCTTGTTGCTGGTCGGGTTGTAGCAGAGGGCACGAGGGTATCTGCCGGTAGTCATGGTGGCGACGACTGTGTCGGCCGCACCGTCTATCACCGTCACTGTGCTGTCGAGGTTGTTCGCGCTGTAGACCCTGTTGTTCGTCGGGTTGTAGCACAGAGCACAGGGGCTCATGCCCGCAGCAACGGTGGCGACCACACCGTTGGTCCCGCCGTCGATCACGGTGACAGTCGAGTCGGAGTAGTACGACCCCCCGTTCGCGCAGTAAACCTTGTTGTTGGTCGGATTGTAGCAGAGAGCCGACGGGTGACTCCCTACTCTCGTGTTGGCGATGACGCTGTCGGCCGCACCCTCAATCACGGTCACGCCGTCGCTCAAGATATTCGCGCAGTAGATCTTGTTGCCGGTCGGATTGTAGCAGAAGAAAAAGGGCCACGTGCCCGTAGTCACGGTCGCGACGACGCTGTCGGTCGCGCCATCTACAACGTTCACGTCGTTGTTCCCATAGTTCGCGCAGTAGACCTTGTTGTTGGTCGGGTTGTAGCCGAGAGCATAGGGCCACGTGCCGGTCGTCACGTCCGCAATCACCTCGTCGGTCCCGCCGTCAATCACGGTCACCGTGTTGCCGGTTCCGTTCGCGCAGTAGACCTTGTTGCTGGTCGGATTGTGGCAGAGGGCATGCGCGCCGTTACCTGTACCCACGGCAGCGATGATACCGTCGGTCGCGCCGTCAACCACGGTCACAATGCCTGCGGCCGAGTCCGCGCAGTAGACCTTGTTGTCCGTCGGGTTGTAGCAGAGGGCGACGCCGCGTGCAGGCACGGTAGCGACGATGCTGTCGGTCGCGCCATCTATCACCGTCAAGCTGCTCCCCGAGCAGTAGACCTTGTTGTCCGTCGGGTTGTAGCAGAGGGTGCCCATGGCCACATTCAAGGTGGCGATGACATCGTCGGTCGCGCCGTCTATCACCGTGAGGGTGCCGTGGAAGCTCGAGCAGTAGATCTTGTTGTCTGTCGGGTTGTAGCAGAGAGCACGAGGTTGAAAGATCACCACGGTGGCGATGATGCTGTCGGTCTCACAGCCCACCACGTCCACGTAGCTCCCACTGCAGTAGACTTTGTTGTCTGTCGGGTTGTAGCCGAGAAAGCAGCTACCTATGGCCACGGTAGCGATGACGCTGTCGGTCGCGCCGTCGATCACGGTGACCGTGGCTCCGGCGGAGCAGTAGACCTTGTTGTTGGTCGGGTTGTAGCAAAGGGCATAAGCGTGGTAGCCGACAGCCACGGTGGCGATGACGCTGTCGGTCGCGCCGTCGATCACGGTCACGCTGGAACCGGTGTGGCTCGCGCTGTAGATCTTGTTGTCTGTCGGGTTGTAGCAGAGGGCACGCACATCCGGCCCGACTGGGATTCGGGCAGTCTTCTGGTCTGTTGCCCCATCTATCGCGAGCACGCAGTTGCCGTTTTCGCCGCCGACATAGACGGTGTTATCGTTCGAGTTGTGTACCAGACTCCGGGGGTTGGTAAGTCCACCGAGCGGATCCGGCAGATAGATGGTCTTCTCCACCCCCTGGGCGTGGACAGCAGACAGCAGACAGCTCGCGGCTAACAGCCAGCAAACGTACTTCATGGCACCTCCCGGACGCATGATTATCGGCTGCCCAAGGCCCTTGTCAATCTCTCCCGTCAACCCGGGGAAAGCCGAGGCGGGCGGGCACTGCGTCCTCGCAGGGAGCTGTCCGTGCCGGCTCAACGGCCAGCGGATTCCCGCCCGCTTTCGAGACCGCCGCGGAAAACCGGCGGAAAACGGGGACTGTCCCTTCGCAGGGCCCTGTGCGATTCTCAGGGACTGTCCCCGCTTTCCGCCATGCCCTCACGGCAACGGCGCGGCGACGTTGAAGACGTCGGCCCGGATGGCCTGCAGCGGAAGGCTTCATCCAAGGCGCTGGCCTCATGACCGGTTGCCCGGCTCTGCATCGGGTGCGTGAACCGCAGACTCGAAACTCGCCAAAATGCTCTCCGCAATGCACATCACATCGCTCCCCGCATCGGAACTCTCATCGCGTCGTCCATTGCGTACTCCATTGCTCCTTCAAACGGATTCTCAACCGGACACCGCACTGGACCTCAACCTTGACCTCAACCTGCATCTATCATCGGACCGCGCATCGCTCAGCAAACTGCTCGAAGCATTGCTCGTCGCATCGGACCCTTCGATGCTCTGTTCATTGCACGCTTCAACGCACCGGTCATTGCTCGTTCAGATCGATGCTGCAATGCTCCCCGAAATGCGGCCTGGGAGGCGACCCCTATATGTGAATTCCCGGCCTCGCGAACGGGCCTAACCCGGCCACGATGTAGTAGTTATGCCCGATGGTTGCCTCACGCTATTTGCCCAGTTCTTTTCCGCCCTTCGGTCCACCGTTCGATTGAGCTGCCAGCCGGATAGCGGAAGCTGCGTAGGCTTCGGCAGCGTCCTGCCGATCTCCCAGACCGCGGCTTCTGCCAGGTCAGCCGGCATCTCGAATATCGACAAGACCTTGCTGCTATGACGGATACGGTCCAGCACTGCCCGGGTTTCCGGGCTCAGGTCAATCTGGTTCATGCGATACTCCTTAGGTTGTCATCTAGTATGTAATACCCGCCATGCTGAGTTTTTGGTCAAATCGACGTTGCGTAAGTCACGCATTCCCTGTCCAGGGGTCGCGGTAGGGGTATCGCTCCTCTCACCGGCAAGGGCTGCCTTCAGGTCTGAGGTCGGGTCTCAGTCCGGGCCTGCGCTCGGGTTTGCGCTCAGGCATGCCTTCGGGCCCGCGGCCGGGCCTGCCTTGCCGCCTTCCTCCGGGCCTGCGCCCGGACCTCCGGTCAGGCTTTCCTCCCGGCTTACCTTCAGGTCTCCAGTCAGGACTTCCTCGGGAACACTGATGGAAGGCACACTGAGGTCTCCCATCGGGTTCACGCTCCGGTCCTCCTCCCGACTTACGTTCGGGGCTTCCTCCCTTGCCCGGCCCAATCTGGGGCGTTCCGCCTACCCCGCACACGGCCGCCTATCGCTCTCCGTCTTCTTCCTCTTCCCTGCCATCCGTGTTCCTGGTCCTCCCTCCTCACTCCTCCATCTTCGGTCCTTCTTCCCAACCCGCCCGCCGAACCGGACTCCGGCCGCGGCCCTCGGCTTGACTGCGGTCAAGCCCGATGTAATCTAACCCAGCTTGGAACGACTGAACCCCTTCCCCAAGAACGAAGCGGAACGCATCATCGCCAATACGGTCACGATCCTCGACCGCTACTCGAAGCTGTACTCCCAGCTTTCGCACGGCAGATTCACCGACTACTCATCCTATATGGCCTCCGATGGCTTCGCCGACGAGGACGAGTTCATCAAGCCCAAGCTGTTTACCGACTTCCTCCGGGAGGTGCTGCTCTTCCCTGCCGACGAGTACGTCTCTGAACACGAGGCAGGCACCGGCATTCCCGACTTCCAGCCGACGGGAACACTGCTGCACCCATTCTTCTTTGAGATCAAGGGCTCTAATACGCTGGACCTGACGCAGCACCGCGCGCAAGTGACGCGATACCTGAAACCGCCATTCGAGCATGGCGTGCTGACCAACATGCGCCACATCCTTGTCTACGAGAAGAACGGTCTGGAAGTGAACCGCATCGGCCTGCTCGACCTGTACCGAGCGTACCGGGACCAGCCGAAAGCCGTGCTCGACTTCCCGAACACCAAAGCGTTTCTCGAATTCGTCAGCCAGTTCCGACGCAAGGAACTGACCCGCGAGAGGAAGGTCGAGCTCCTGCTGTCGGACAAGGACGTCTCCTTGATGCCCGCGCCGGACCCCGAGAAGCTGGTCGCTGCAATTCACAGGATCGTCCGCATCCTTGGCGACGACGCGCGCCGGTTCAAAGATGACCTCGAACGAATCCTCAAGTCGAAGTTCAATGTCGACGACCGCGAATCGGTGCTACACGAACTGGACCAGATTGCCTGGGAACTCGACCACCGCTACGTACCGGCCAAGGAGGACCGGGTTTCTCGCTACCTGAAAGCCCGTACCGGCTCGCTGGAGGCGCGTGCGTTCGACATCTTCGTTACCCGCGTAGCCTACTTCACGATGACCCGTTTCCTCGTAGCACGGATGTGGGAAGATGCGAAGTTCTTGGAGCAGCGACTCTACGACGGTGGATTCCGTCGCTGGTACGAGACCCTTGGTCGACGCATTCAGGAAGTGCTCAAACAGGCGTTCCACTACGCCGGAGACCGCTACGCCTGGCTCTACGGCCAGAACCACAACTACTTCTGGTACGACCCGCCCTCGGAAGAGGCCATCATCGACGTGCTGTTCGAGCTCGCGCCGTTCAACCTCGGCCTGCTCGACACCGACGTGCTCGGCACCGTCTACGAGCAGTTCGTGGACCGCGTTGACCGCAAGAACAAGGGCCAGTACTACACGCCGCGCGAGGTCATCAAGTTCATCTGGGACCGAGTCGGCTACACCAACGACGACGCCTTCTTCCGATTCGAGGAGGGACGCCGCGCTCCCAAGCTTGTGCTCGACATCGCGACCGGTTCCGGCGGATTCCTGGTAGAGGCCGCTAACCGCATGCGCACCATGACCCGCTGCAGCAAGACTGACCCGAACGAGATGCTGGAACTGCTCTACAGCATGGTCAACGGCCTCTGGGGCTGTGAAATCAGCCAGTTCGCCAACTACATCACCGAAGTCAACATGCTGATCCAGCTCACACCGCTGGTCCGTGCCATCATCGACGCCACCAAGGGCGTGCCGCGAGACCTGCGCGCAATCAAACTGATGACCGCG
>JAFGRF010000121.1 GCA_016935295.1 Caldifarciminota bacterium
CTGTGCTGATTGCGGGGTGGAGCAGCCTGGAAGCTCGTGAGGCTCATAACCTCAAGGTCGCTGGTTCGAATCCAGCCCCCGCTACTCCCCAACACTGCCCGTGTCCGCGCTGCGCCTACCCGGCGCGCAATCGCCGCGACCGCGCCGCTGCGCCCTGTACTCTGCCTTCCGACCTCAGGACTCTGGCCGCACTCCTCTACCTCGTCCCCAGCACCTCCCGGTACTTCGTCAGCACGAACCAATCCCTCTCCTGTGCGCGCCTCGATTCAAGGATGGCACGTAGTGAATCGTCGAGCACCGTGCCGCAGGCCGCGACCGCCTGGATACGCACGAAGTTGTCAGGATGCGCCACGGAAGCCATGAACTCGACGCGACACCGGTCTTTCACGTCGATGTCCGCCTGCGTGGTGTCGAGCTTGGCGACCAACGCCCCGGCCGATCTGAGTGCGTGCCCCAGCGCAACCGGCTTGAGCTTCGGCATCGCGGCAAGGACCGGCTCCAGGCTGGGCCTGCCGATCGCCACCAGCGCTGCCTCGGCTGCCGACCGCACCGTGAAGTACCTGTCTCCCAGCGTCCGCACCAGGTCCGGTATGGCCACAGGGTTCTTCAGCTTGCCGCAGGCCTCGGCCGTGACAATCCGCGATAGCTCCAGCTTGTCCCTGAGGAGATAGAGAATCCGTGGTACTACCAGCGAATCGCCGATGTCCCCGAGCGAATACACGCCGCGGCGCGGGCTTATCCTCTTTGCCTCCAGGGCAACGAAAATCGACTCCACGGCGTCGAACCCGTCCTTTCCCAGCTTCCCGAGGAAGTAGGCGGCGTTGTTTCGCGCCAGATACCGGTCGTCCCGGAGCGCCTGGAACAGGTAGGGCTTCACCGAGTCCGGCCACGCCTTGACCAGCACTTGTATCGCCTCGGACTCAAGCCCATCCTTCGTGTCCATCTTGTCCTCGTAGACATACTTCAGCGCCTTGGGTCCGAGCTTCACCAGTTCCTTGCGCGCCCGTTCCACTTTCTTGATGACGTTGCCGACGCGCCACATCGAAGCGGTCTTGAACACGCTCTCGACCGGTGCGGTGATGATACTGTCGATGCTCTCGCTCGACGTGTCTACATCCGGCTCGAAGCTCTCCACCGTGGCAGGTCGGTCGTAGTCGAGGCCCGAACCATAAGTTCCCTTGGTCCAGAAAGCGCGCTCGGTTGCCACGTTCCGCTGGCTGTACTTGTCCGTGCCCGCGAGGTCTACGAACAGACCCATGCCGCCGAAACCCCGCGCGAAGTTGCTGGAACCTTGGCCCAGCAGCGAATCCTGCGTCACGTAGCAGTCGTTGCCGTCCTCGTCAATCAGGAACGCAGCGGAGTTGGTCAACCCGATGCCCTGGCCACCGGAACAGCAGTAGTAGTCGTCGCCGCTGCGGTCGACCAGCGCGCCGACCGAAAGGTCGTGCCCCTGCCCCTGGGCCGGGCCCAGTCTTGTCATGTACGAATCGCAGCCCTTCTCGTCCACGAGTACCCCGATCGACAGGTGGATCCCCGCGCCTTGCGTGTACTGCGCTGCCGTGTAGTGGTCGTATCCCGAACCGTCCCAGAGCATACCGATCGAGTACCAGTAGCTCGTGCCCTCACAGAACACCTCGCCGTTGTAGAAGTCGTTGCCGGACCTGTCGCAGAGCAGCGCGACACCGCCGCCTGCGTCCGGCCTGCGACCAATGGCGAATCCGTGGGAGAACGAACGATGCTCGTGGGGCAGCAATGGCTCGTGCAGATATTTGCCTCCGACCGTGTAAACATCGTTGCCCGCCATGTCGGCAAGCGTCCCTGATGCCCAGGTCGAGGCAAAGCCCTGGCCGTAGCACCAACACCGGTAATTGTCGTTCCCGCTGTTGTCGAGCAGCAGGGCCGTACCGAAGTCGCTTGCGCCCTGCGCAAAGAACCCGGCATCATACATGTCGGTTCCGGCCATGTCCCACAGCAGACCCGTGCCGAACATGGACGCGCCCTGAGAGTAGTGGCTGGCGCGATAGACGTCGTCGCCCTGGCAGTCAATCAGCACGCCCGCACCGAACAGGGCTGAGCCCTGGCTGTACAACCGGTCCGAGTAGTACGCATCATTCCCGCCAAGGTCTATGACCGTGCCGAAAGGCTCGGACAGGAACCCGACTGCCCCGCCGGCCCGGTTCATGTATCGGTCGTTGCCCCCAATGTCAATCAGGATGCAGCAGTCATCATGGTACACATTGTCGCCGGCGCCGCCGACAATGACCCGTCCGAATTCGGTTTGCAGGTCCAGCATCACGCCGCCGTCAACGCCCGGCGCGGTCCGTGCCTCAGTCTCATGTGGAAACGGCAGCGGCCCGGCAGTGAGCAGCCTGCGCGCCTCCGCCGCGGCCATGACAACGGCCAGGCCGGACATCGCGAGCGCGTGCCGGTCCAGCTTGCGCACGTACAGGCAGAGCGTTTCAGACTTGAACTCGCGGCTCGTATCGTACTCCTTGCCGAACTCGCGGTGGAGCTTGCCGGTGAACGACTTCTCGACCGAGTCGTCCTCGTCCTTCCAGAAATCCGGACCTTCGCCCAGCAGCCCGTCGAGCTCATAGGGCGAAAGCTTCTCGACCGCCTGCTTCAGGTGCTTGTCCCCCACCGCATAGCCTCCGAGCAGGAGACTGACAGCCCGACCCAGCGGCCTGGAGAGCCCGTCCGTACCGGCCATGCGGGTCTCGGCGGCAGATTCGACCTCGCGCCACAACCTCACCGAGTCTCTGGACTTGATGCCGCAGTCCAGCACCCGCCACCCGTCGAGCAGCTTCCCCGCCGGCAGGGACTCGAGTTCGACCGTGCGTGACGCAGTCGACTCCGTATAGGCGACCACCTCAAGCGGGTGGTCGAGCAGGCGGTCCACGACCCTGAGCCGGAAGAAACTATCGACCGCCCACTGCTTGAAGAAGCCGAGTTCATCCACCCTCATGCCCTGGGCGTCCAGCCCAAGCTTGATGGCGCTCATGCTGAGCGAGTCGATGCCGACGACCGCGGGCAGCGACTCTGCGGCCGCGACAACGGCCAGGACCAGCAACACAACCATGCACTTTCTGTACATCCGGGTTCTCCTTATTGAAACCTCAATCTATGCCAGCCTCCGCCGAAGTCAACGACCCCTGCTGGCAGGCATGCGCTCCGGCGCCACGCACGTATCCGTCCGACGTCGCCTTCACCGCGGAACCAGATAGTCCAGGGGGTCAACCGACTTGCCTCCCACCCGGAACTCGAAGTGGAGGGTATCTCCGGAAGACGCAAGGACCACACCCTTGGCTACCTTGTCCCCGACCTTCACCTTCACGTCGCCGAGCCGCGAGTAGATGCTATGGATCCGTCCGCCATGGTCGATGATAACCATCCGGCCGTAGCCCATGAAGATATCCGCAAAACTGACGTTGCCGGAATCGACCGCGACCACCGGGCTTCCGCTCCGAGTGAGGATGTCGATGCCGGTGTTCTTTGTTGTCGTCCCGTACTTCGGGTCAACGACCGTGCCGAACCGCGTCACCACCTGGCCTTGTGCCGGCCACGGCAGAACTCCCCTCCGCCGGTCAGCGGCCAACCTCTGACCACGCTTCGTTGCACCTGGTCCGGATGTACCTGTCCTGCCGGGCCGATAGCGCGGGTCAGCGGTGTAGAAAGCCGGACAGCCAGAGACAGCCAGCAGGACCAGCGAGGCGCAAAGGAGGACCCACTGCCTTGCCTGCTCGCGCCGCCGGCGAAACTGCACTCTCACTTTCTAACCGATATCCGTCCCCAAGTCAACGCTGACTCGGCGTGCCACCTCGTAACCTGCGCGCACGCGAGCCCGGCCGCGCCGACAACACCTCCGCGCCGCCCTTCCCACGTCGTTCCGGGGACTGCACTAACCGGCCACCGCGATGTTGAAGACGTCGGTGCGGATGCCTGCAACGCAAGGCCTCGTACAAGGCGCTGACCTCATGACCGGTTGCTCGGTTCCGCGTCAGGTGCGTGAACCGCAGACTCGAAACTCGCCGAAATGCTCTCCGCAATGCACCTTCCATCGCTCCGCTCATCGGAGCTCTCATCGCATCGTCCATTGCGTAGTGCATTGCTCCTTCAACTGCATTCTCAACTGGACTCTCAACTCGACCTCAAGTTGGATTCTCGATTGCTCCGGCCATTGGACCTCGCATCGCTCAACAGACTGTACGGAGCATTGCTCATCGCATTGGACCCTTCAATGCTCCGCTCATCGCACGTCTCAAAGCACCGGCCATTGCTCCCTTGAATTGAAGCTGCAATGCTCACTGCAATGCAGCCCGGGAGGCGACCCCTATATGC